>NZ_JBNHEP010000246.1:0-31741 GCF_050015995.1 Dapis brunnea BLCC-M229
GGGAAAAAGCGGTCGTTTGCGGAGCATTCCGTCAGGATGGGATGGCGAGGTCTCCTCGCCATATACAATCTCCCCTTGAGAAATAAATTTTTTCGGCGTTGGTCAATCCAATCCGTTTTAGGGAGAGGTAATTATCCATTATCAATTATCAATTATCCATTAATGAAAAATCCCCTACCTAGCAAGAACCTAATAATGATACTCTAAAATTTTCGACAAATAAATACTCAATTCAAACTTTTATAGCGCTTTTCATCTATATAGATTACAGTTAGTACGGACAACCCAAAAGCATTTTTATCTAACCTACTTCCTACTCCCTACCACAAAATTATTTTGTGGTCTACTTAAATGAAAAGTGCTGTAAATTTTAACTTCTGTGAAAAGGTATCGGACAGATTTTAGCAATGGAAAATCAACTTAATTTTCAAAAAAAAAGTTATTCTGAACTCCTACTATATCTGGCTTTAAATATAAAAGACTTTCAAATATTACCCAAAATAAAATTAGAAACTGACTTACCCCAGAAAGTTAGAGACAATATCAAAACTTATTTTTGTACTTATAAGTCTGCTTGTGAATTTGCTAACCAGATATTCCTAGAAATTCACAATCCTGGTGCGATAAAAAAATACTGTCAACAAAGCAAAATAGGGAAAAAATTACCAACTGCATTTTATATTCATATCTCTGCTTTAGAAGAACTTCATCCTTTACTGCGACTCTACGAAAATTTAGCTCATCGTTTATATTTAAAAGGTTTTTCTCAGGAAAAAGCTGATGCCAAGATCGCCACATTAATAAAGTTTAACTTTGACAAACCAACAATTTCTTATTTACACTATCCAGATTTTGATATTGACCCTCATCCTGCCTTAAAAACTAGCATTTCCATTAATATGAATGAGGGAAAAATTGAGCAGAGAAACTATAGCCATAGTCAAAATCCTCCTGTGCTGCATCGGAAAGAAACTTTTGTTAGTCCTGAATATCCCCACTACCAAAAATTCGCTCAATTAACTTCTGCTGAAGTAAAACTAGGACTGTTAGATAATACTCGTTTAATTGGTACTCGCCAAGGATGGTTAACTCACCTCAAAAATCATGGCATAGAAATTCGAGACCATGATGTAATTCAGCATACTATTGAGATGCCAATTCCCAAAATAGAACGTCATAAAGCTGCCATAGTTCGTAAACAAATTTCTAAACCAGTACGTTTAGCTGTAGAAGCAAATCTATTTACAGAAAGCACAACTTTTTTTGACTATGGTTGTGGATATGGTGAGGATATTAAACTTATTGCTAAAAAAGGTTATTTAAGTGCAGGTTGGGACCCTTATTATTTGCCAGAAACTCCTTGTATTGCTGCTGATATTGTTAATCTTGGTTATGTAATTAATGTAATAGAATCTTTGGCAGAACGTAGGGAAGCTTTGATTAAATCTTGGCAGTTGACTAAACAAATTTTAATTGTTTCTGCTCTGGTATTAATTGATGATAGTAAAACTGAGGGAAAAGTTGCTTATGGAGATGGAATAATTACAGCTCGTAAGACTTTTCAAAAATATTATGAACAGGAAGAATTAAAGTCTTATATTGACCAAGTGTTAAATGTAGATTCGATTCCTATTGATTTAGGAATTTTATTTGTTTTTAGAGATGAAACAGAAGCTCAAAATTTCCGGGCATCTCGGTTGAGAACCCGTTTATCTACACCCATAATTACTTGCAAAAATAAGCGGTTTGAAGATTATCAAGAACAGCTTATTCCTTTAATGAACTTTATGAGCGAACGTGGTCGTCTACCAGTTAGAGGGGAACTTGCTGAAGAGACAGATTTAATTGCAGAATTTGGTACTTTTCGTCGTGCCTTTCAAGTAATTCTCCAAGCAACCAACTATCAAGAATGGGATAAAATAACAGATAAACGTCGTCAAGATTTATTAGTATATATAGCCTTAACAAAATTTGGTCGTCGCCCTAAACTTTCCCAATTATCAGTAGTAGTCAGAAATGATATTAAAGTTTCATTTGGTAGTTATACCCAAGCCTGTACCTTAGCCGATTTAATGTTATTTAGTTTAGGTGAACCTGACTTGATTAGTAAATGTTGCCAAAATAGTTGTATTGGTTATAAATCTGCTAATTCTCTATTTGTTCATGTTTCTACTGTAGCAAAACTTGACCCCTTACTGCGACTTTATGAAGGTTGTGCTAATCGTACAATTGGTAGATTAAATGAGGCAACTATCGTTAAATTTCATCATAAACTACCGATAATATCTTATTTATTTTATCCCGACTTTGATAGAGAAGCTCACCCAGTTTTACATACAACTATGAATATTGATTTGCGAGACTTAAGCGTCAGCCATGAGGATTATACAAATGAATATAATCCACCAATTTTGCACAGAAAAGATGCTTTAGTAACTCCAGATTATCCCCACTATGAAAAATTTGCTAAACTTACAGTGCAAGAAGAAGATAGAGGACTTTTAAATAATTTCAAACAAATTCAAAATAGACTTGGGTGGCTCAAATGTTTAGAGGAAAATTGTGCAGAAATTAAAGGTCATCGTGTTTATTGGCGTACTAATGTTGACCCTTATCAGTTAAAAATATTAAAGTCTGCTGATGCTGCTCGGAAGCGCAGAAGAAAACAACAACTCAATCAGGAATGAATAATCTAGCGACTGAAGATATTTTATATAGAAATTAATACTCAGCTATCAGTCCATTACTAAATACCAAATCTCAAAAAATTTGTACATATTGTGAAAAAAGCTCTTATATTAATTCCCAAAAACTTGGCTATACTTGGAATTTATTTTTCTAAATACTATTTATTGACGTGATATAAGTATTTAATAATATTTGTTATTTTGATGGTTATTTTGGCACTTTCCAAATGTAGCATTACTTTTGATAAATGGTATTAAGTGTTAGGGGTTGGGGAAAAATACTAAAGTATAATACCAAATTCAAAAAATATAGTTACAGTAGAATAAGTGTAAAACTATTAATAAATTTGCTACCGACATGGGGATACGAATGAATTTATCCCTGAAAGCGTCAAAAAAATTTCATAACTTAATAAGCTGTTTTTAGTCAATTATGGATTAGTTTGACTCTGATGTAAAATAAATCTATAGAATTTTTACCTCCTGATTCCTGATATCATGTCCGTTTATATCGTTTTTGTAAAAGTTAGCGTAAATATCAACAGGAAATTTAAGTTTTTTCTTGCTCTTAAACCTTCCTCCCTCTCGTCCCTCTTCTGTGTTCCCTCTTCTGTGTTCCCTGTTCCCTACCTTTGCTATACAATACCGATGCTACCGGACATGATATGATTCCTGATTTCTGAACTTCTGATTCCTAGAAACCCAATAGTTTGTAGCAATATTTTTTGAAATTGCTATAAAGTAGTTGTCAAATAAAGCATAAATTTTTGATAAATGGTATAACCCAAGGCTACCCCCAATAAATTTATTGTTTATCTTATTGTGCCTGACTTTCCAGGGTAGTTACTGTGCTTCATTAACATGACAAACGCTATAGTTTAAAATAGTGGGAATATATCAACTATAACTTAAAACCAATGAACAAATTATTTGAAAAACTGAATACCCAGGTGACAATTTTGGGAAGTATTATCGCTATTCTTTGGATTGTTCAAATTATTAATGCCGAACTTTTAGCAGGAAAACTGAATTATTATGGCGGAATTCATCCTCAAAGTTCTATGGGAATTACTGGTATTTTTTTTGCTCCATTTTTGCATGGTAGTTATGCTCACTTGGTAGCTAATATTGTGCCACTAATCACTCTTGGTTGGTTAATCATGTTACGGGGATTTGGTGATTTTTTCTTTGTGAGCATTGTTACTATAATTGTTAGTGGTTTAGGTATTTGGTGTTTTGGTTCACCAGGTTCTATTCATATCGGTGCTAGTGGATTAATTTTTGGTTATTTCGGTTTTTTGTTACTCCGAAGTTTATTTGATTTTAGTATTTTATCAGTTATTTTCGCCTTAACTGCTGGTTTTCTTTACAGTGGTTTAATTTGGGGTATTTTACCTTCCGATCCTGATGTATCTTGGGAGGCACACTTATTTGGTTTTCTGGGTGGGATACTTGCAGCTCAACTTTTGGGCAAACGCAAAAGAAATACTTAGAATAGTCTTAGTGCAAAAAAACTTAATCTCTGTTTAATTTACTAATAGTTTAACTTGGAATTAAAGTCTATTCCATGTAAATTTAATACACTGACTTATAGTAGATTATATCGACAAAAATGAAACCTTAATTCAAGACTTCAAACACTCTTTGAAAATCTACTGCTACTGTACTTCATACCATTTCACGGAAGTCAAAAGTTAAAAGTAATATTTTATAGGCTCAAAACTTTTACTATACAGTAATTTCAGGAAATTATTTCATATTTTAAAGTTTGAAATTCTTTGTGCAATCTTTAAAGTAAATTGGTATCATCTACCTGGAATTTACTGTATTAGTTACCGAAAAATTAAGGTTTAAAGCCTCTCCTTTCAATGATAAAAAAGTGGTCGTTTGCGGAGCAGTCCGTTAGGATGGGATGGCGAGGTTTCCCGCTATTTCAGAGCCACTCCGCAATTCAAGTCGCTCCGCTTTTCATGTCGGCTCTTAGCCAAAAACGCCATATCCAATCTCCCCTTGAGAACAAAAAAATTCCTTTTAACCAATCCTATCTGTTTTAAGAAGAGGTAATAATTAATTATTAATTATTGAAATCATGTCCGGTTAAATACTGGTAATAACAGGGAACAGCAAATAAGCGAGAAATTAGGGATGTTGTAGACAATGTCCCTATAGAATAATATTATTTATAACTTATATTCCACACTTCCTTGCTAGACACGAAAAGTAGTATGACATAGAGAAAAAGAGCTAAGTATTTATACTAAGTAAATTATCGATCTGAAGCAATAATTAATGACTTATTTGAAAGTAGACTACTCTAAATCTATGTTCCCAGTTCCCAAGTTAAGGCAAACCCTAAAAACATAATATTTTGTGCTACAAAATAAACTGCGGAATGTGAAATGTGGGTTTAAACTTGAGATAGTATCTACTATTAAATTGAAAGATGATGGAGCAAGTTCAGACTCTTAGAAAAACATATACTGTTATCCAAGACTTAAAAAAAGGACCCTTTGGCAAAACTTATCTAGCTGAAAATCAGCAGACAGTTAACAAATCTCTGTGCATAGTCAAACAATTTCAACCTAATACCAGCGACCCTTCTATTTTAGAAGCAGCACGATGTCGGTTTGAAAAAGAAGCGACAACCTTAAAACAGTTAGGCAACCATGAGCAAATTCCCCAACTTTTGGATCATTTTGAGGAAGACCAAAAATTTTATTTAGTCCATGAATTTATTGAGGGCCATGATTTAGGGAGGGAAATTACTAATGGTAAACAACTGCCTCAAAGTCAACTAATTATGTTGCTTTACGATACCTTAGAAGCATTAGAATACATCCATCGTCAAGATGTAATTCACGGTGATATTAAACCCTCCAATTTAATCAGACGTAAATCAGACAATAAAATAGTAGTTACCGACTTTGGGGCAATAAAAGAAATTGAAACATTGGTGTTATCTTCAGACGGAAAAGTACAAGCTTCTGTAGTAGGTACACCAGGTTATATGTCAGTGGAACATTTGGGAGGAAGACCCAAAATAAATAGTGATATTTACGCTTTAGGAATAACAGCTATTCAAGCTTTAACAGGTGTTGAACCAATAGATTTGCTACACCATAGCAAAACTAATGAAGTTTTGTGGCGGGAACTAGCAGTGGTAGAAAATGAGTTGGCAGATATTTTGGATAAGATGGTTTGCAGTCAATATGAAGAACGTTACCAGTCTGCTACAGAAGTGCTAAATGACCTAGAAGAATTATATAAAAACATACAAAATTTACAAAGAATTGGAACTATTCTGAATAAGCACTACAAAATTATTCGACTGTTAGGAGAAGGAGATTATGGTCAAACTTATTTAGTTCAAGATCAACAAAAGCTGGATAATTCTCTATGTGTAATTAAACAGATTAAGCCCAAGTCAAAAAATCCTTTACTATTACGGGAAGTAAAAAAATTATTTGAAGAAGAAGCACAAATTATTTACAACCAAGGAATACATGACCAAATTCCATCCATATTAGATGAATTTGAGGAAAATCAAGAATTTTATTTAGTTCAAGAATATGTTGAAGGTAATAGCTTAAATTACGAAATCGATCAAGGTAAATTTAATCAAGCTGAAGCAAAAAAATTATTAGAAGAGGTACTGCAAATTCTCATATTTGTTCATCGTCAGGTACTCCATTTAGATATTAAACCTTCTAATTTAATTAGGCGTTCCGATGGCAAAATTGTCTTAATTGATTTTGGCTCACTTAAACAACTTTCTTCTGTAACTTTAAATGAGCAGAGACAACTTATAATTACTCGTTTTGTGGGTACTCATGGTTATATGCCTAAGGAACAGTATACAAGGAATCCTAGTCCTAGTAATGACCTATATGCTTTGGGGATGACAGTTGTCCATGCTTTAACAGGTTTATTTCCAGCCGAAATAGGTCGAGACCCAAAAACTGGGGATTTGGGATGGCGGAATTATACTGAGGTAAGCAATCAATTTGCTGCTATTATTAACAGGATGGTAAATCCCTATTTTCGCGCTCGTTATCAAAGTGCAGATCAAGTTCTTAATGATATCTGGAATATTGGCAGTCAAACAGAATTTTTGATTGGGTCGGAAACTCCTATTTCTGTGGAACCAGAAATTAATAATTCTACAGAAATAGAGACAGAAAACTCTGCCAATTTAGAGCTGGATATTAATGTTCAGAATCAAGATTTGACTGAAACAGATAATGATAATATTCTGCCAGAAAATTCGGCGGCTAATCTTACTCCGTCACCCTCTATTAATTTGGCTTCCAATACATCTGCCAAGAAAAAAAGTTCCTTTCGTTTGTTGCCGTTTTCTTTGATTTCTCTGGGAGCTACAGTTGTAATTGCTGGGATACTTTTCTGGTCTGAAATTAAATTTCTTTACCTACTTAATAAATGTAATAAGTGGATTGAAGCAGAGCAACCAGAAGTAGCAGAAAGTTTCTGTGCAGAATCTATAAAAATCAAACCAAATGACTCGAATGCTTTAAAAAATAATGGAGATATACTGTTTGATTTGCAGCGCTATCAAGCAGCTTTAGTTGCCTACAACAAAGCAATAGAAAATAAGCAAGATTTTTATTTAGCTTGGAATGGCAGAGGTTTAGTTTTAAATAAATTAGAGCGTTATCAACAGTCTTTGGATGCTTATGAAAAAGCAATTCAGATATCTACAAATAATTTCAAAGCTTGGAATGGTAAAGGAATAGCATTGATTAGTATAGGTCAGTTTGAAGAAGCATTAAAAGCTATTAATCAAGCTATTGCTGTCGATCCGATGGAACCTCAATCTTGGGAGAATAAAGGTATAGTTTTAGAGTATTTAAACCGTAATCTTGATGCCAGAAAAGCTTTTGAAGAAGCGCTCGCTTTACTTGAACGACAAATTAGAGATAACCCAGAAGATTTGGCAGCAATGGTTGACCGAGGCCAAGTATTGAGTAAACTACAGCGTCATCAAAAAGCATTAGCTTCTTATGAACAAGCTTTACAGTTAAACCCAGATTTTTATCGCGCTTCTATGGGAAAAGGTAATACTTTATTTTTCTTACAGCGCTTTGAGGAAGCTTTAGATGCTTATAAAAAAGCTACTGAAAGTCGGCCAAAGTACCACATTGCTTGGCATAATCAAGGTAGTTTTCTTGCTGATGGTTTACAGCGATATGAGGAAGCAGTTGCTTCTTATCAAAAAGCGATAGATATCGATCCTAGTTTTGCACCTGCTTGGCGAGATAAAGGTTTTGCCTTAATGCGGCTGGAAAAAAATCAAGAAGCTATAGCTGCTTTTGACGAAGCGATTAAAATTAATGCTGATGATTTTCAATCTTGGGGTAGTCGTGGTATTGCTTTGACTAAGTTAAAGCGTTATGATCAAGCGGTAGCTTCTCTGAAGAAAGGGATTGCTATTAATTCTCAAGACCCGATAGCTTGGTCTAACTTAGGTTGGGTGCTAGGAGAAATGGAGAAATATGAGGAAGCGATCGCTGCTTATGACAAAGCTATTGAAATTAAGCCAGATTTTACACCTGCTATTAAAGCGCGTAAAAAACTACAGGAAAAGTCTAGGAATTCTTGGTATTAAAGGATATTGAGTTGCTGTAGATGTTAGATAATATCCGCTTCATTAGCGATAGACAAACTTTACCCACCTAATTTTCTGTTATGAGTATTTAATCCAGATATACGCTAATTTTCTGATTTTTTTTCTGCTCCTAACTTTTCCCTAGTTATTTATAATTATTCAACCAAAAATAATATTAGTTTGTTTAATTGATTAAATTAATTTCGCAAAAATTAATTTTAAACCTTTGTAATTCTTAAGCTAAATAGTTTCTGGAGATGTCTAATTCAAGCTTTATATCAAACCCGATAATTAGTTATTATAAAGTCATTGCGACTGTAACGGAGTGGAAGGAAGCAATCTCAGGGGTGGCGCGAGATTGCTTCCTATGTTATGAGGTACACCCATCGCGGGCAAGATGCCCGCACTACAATATTTTCATCATTGTACCCTATACCTCATTTGTCCGAAATTTGCTGTATAATCAAAACTAATTATATGAATTTACCTTCTTTTCTGTGGCTGTGGAAAATAGCAGCTTGGTCTATGGGTCTTTCCCTCTTTGCTTACTCATTATTAGCAGTGACTGGTGGTTGGATGTTTTTTGCTCGCCATAACAAACAAAAACGGCCTCAATGGTTGCGACCCTTTCATTATATTATCGGGGGAATAATGGTATTTTTAGTAATTTTGTTACTGGCAATTGGTTTAGTGGGAACTATTGGCTATTATGGTGACTTAGGTCATTCTGTTCATTTACCTGCTGGTTTAACCGTTGTGACATTGGTGTTAGTTTCTGCCTGGAGTGCAACTCAGATTAATCCTAAACAAACTTGGGCGCGATCGCTTCATATCACGACTAATATTATTTTGTTGTTGAGTTTCGCGACAGTATCTTTGACAGGTTGGAGTGTTGTGCAGAAGTATTTACCGTAACCTAACAAATGCGACTGAGTGCAAGATTTTGGGCGTGTCGGTTAGGGATTTAGTTGGGGGCGGGTTTATCTGAATCATTGGGAAGACCGTTAACTTAACACCGAACCCGCCCCTACCATTGCAATATTTTGGGTGAAATTAGTATTCACGTTTTAAAAATTCCACTGTGTTTTCATTAATTAGCACCCAACCACTTTTTGATAATAGACTAACCTTTACCCACCAGGCTGTTTTATAGGACGCACTGTAACATGGTCTACACAGACCTGCATAAATATTACCTTGGTATTCAAAGAATATTTGACCCTCTGCTCGGTTTTGTAATACATTAATTTGGTCTCCTTTTTGAAGAGTCAGGTCGGTCTGTTTTCCGGATGAATAATAAGCATCTCTCGAAAGGTATTTGATATTTCCATAATTAGTTACTTCCAATGTTTGGGTTTCTTGGATAATGAGAGAACCTGGTTCGATCGTTTGATATAGAGTTTCGGTGAAATTGAGGATAGTTCCCTTTTTTACTTCCATTCCTTTTACAGGTGGCGAGTCTAAGTTAGGTTTTAGTAATGGTTGGAGATTAATTTTTGATTTAAAACGTGGGATACCTTCTCCTGGCCATAAACCACTGGAAAATAAAACATCTGACTTATTAGAACTGGAACCTGGTTCCGATAAAGCTAAACCAGAAGATAAAAAAATCAAAAATACTAAACATATTGAAGGAACTATTTTTTTCTGCCAATATTTCTGAAGCAGTTCAACTATTAAAGCACTTTGCAGATTTTGTAAACTCTTGAAAATTTCTAACATTTTAATCTCCAAAAAAATCATTAATCTTGACTAAAACTAAATTCTTCAAACACAACAGAAAAACCATCCCCATCAGGAGAAGCACACATCAAACCCACCTGCAACTGATTTGCTGTAGTCAAATAAGCTAACCTCAATAAACTATAACTTTCCCCATCCAAAGAATATCCCACCTCCACTGTTTCCCCACTCCGCTTTAAGCACAACCAAAGACTTTCTGGGTTTTCCGACAACGGCACCACTGACCAGTCAGAATATTCTCTTGTCACCACAACACTCGCTTGTTGCACACCGTTGACAAATTCAATTCCACATTTTACCCAAGTCTTTTCATCCAAACGCACCATCAAACCTGCTTGGTCATATAATGCTTGATATTGACCAGTAACTTTAACTTTGGCAATAAAATTACCTGTAATATTCCGATAATAAAAATGACCATTATCCCGAATAAAATCATAGTGAGTCACCCGCCAAAAATCAGTTTTTGCTCCCGTGGTAACTTGAATTACTCCATCTTGCTCGCTCCAGATAGGAGGAGTGTTATACCATTGCATCACATTTGTTGGCATTGGTGAATTTATTGGCGTTGGTGAGGAAATACTCAGCACACCACCATTCATAATATCTTGATATGAAATTTGCCAACCTGATACAGCTTTACCATTGAGTAAATAAGGTTCAGAATGACTACCTTTTTGGATAATGAAATTATTGCCATTATCTAAATGTATAGTCGCTTGAGGAAAATGCAAATATCCCAAATCAAACATTGGCGTACCCGGAGTTACCTGATATAAACCCAGGGAACTGAGAATATACCAAGCAGACATTTGTCCGCAGTCTTCATTGCCGATAATACCATCTGGTGTAGCTTTGTACATTGTCGTAAGTATTTCCTGCACATAAGCACGAGTCAGATCGTTGCGATCGACAAAATTGAAAAGATAGGGGATATGATGACTGGGTTCGTTGCCATGAGCATATTGCCCAATTAATCCTGTAATATCCGGCAGTTCATTACCTAGACTACTATCCAGAGAAAATAGTTTTTCCAGTTGTGCTAAAAATTCTGATTCTCCACCCATCAGTTGAATTAAGTCAGGAATATTATGGGGTACAAACCAGGTATATTGCCAGGAGTTACCCTCAATAAATGGAGAATCCCATGCTGCTGCAAACGGATCGAAATTATCCCAACTACCATCCTGACGTTTGGGGCGCATTAATTTTTGACTGGGGTCGAATACCTGGCGGTATGCTTGAGAACGTTTTTCATAACTTTCTGCCAGACCAATATTTCCGAAACTTCTGGCAACCTGAGCGATCGCCCAGTCATTATAGGCAAATTCTAGAGTCCGCGATACTGACCAATTAACATTAACGTCTGAGGGAACGAAACCATAACTACGATAGGCATTTAATTCTGCTTCATTTCTATTCATGGTGTTGATCGCTGCTCCTAACGCCCACCAATTATCATAGTTCCGCAAACCTTTGATAAAAGCATCTACAATAACACTAATAGCATGACGACCAACCATAGTTTTAACGTCTTTTTCTCCTAATTTCCATTTGGGTAGGTAACCAACTTGGTCATAATGTATCAACATAGATTTGATATATTCATTAGTTTCTGAAGGTTCGAGCAAAGTCATCAATGGGTGGAGAGCGCGAAATGTATCCCACAGGGAAAATAAGGTGTAGTTGGTAAAACCTCCGGCGGTGTGAATGCCTCCATCTGCTCCCCGAAACCGTTTGTCTACATCCATATATATATGTGGAGCTTTGTAGGTATGGTAGAGAGCAGTGTAGAAAATGATTTTATCTGTTTCGTTTTCGGTTTCAATATCAATTTTTGCCAGTTTCTCACGCCATAGTTCTTTACTGGAGTCAACTGTTTCGTAAAATTGCCAGGTGGGAATTTCTTTGGCGAGGTTTCTTTGCGCTCCATTAATATCTACTGCGGAAATACCAACTCGCACTTTGAGATCGGAAATTTGCCCTAATTCCAGATATGATTGAATATATTTGTTATTTGCACTGTTGAGTTGATTAAGATTTTTTCCATCAGTGGAGATATACATTTTTTGCAGTGGTTTATCTATTTTGATATAAAAATAAATTCTTTGTTCTGGCGACCAACTTTGACTGATGCGACTGCCAACAATAGTAAAGGGGTCTAATACTTTGATACTAGCAGAGAGAGTGTTTTCGTCTCGGCGATGAACTAAGTCTATGAGCAGTTTAACGTTAGCATTTTCGGGAAAAGTATAGTAGTGAAAACCACTCCGTTGTTTAGCTGTAAGTTCGACTTGTACCCCTGAGTTTAATTTGACTTTGTAGTAAGCAGGAGAAACTGTTTCTGAATTTTTGTCAAAACGTTCCCGATAACCGGAGTCTGGGTTTGACAAAGTCCCGGGTTCGAGTACCATCGAACCAATTTTTGGCAAAATTAAAATATCTCCATAGTCTGCAATACCTGTACCGCTTAGGTGAGTGTGGGAAAAACCGAGAATACTACGATCGCTATCATAGTATCCAGAGCTGGCATCCCACCCTTCGACTCTGGTATCCGGACCAAGTACGACAAAACCATTGGGAACGCTTGCCCCTGGGTGAGTGTGACCGTTGCCGCCTGTACCTATTAGGGGGTTGACATATTTGAGGTTGTTTGAAGTTTGTGTGTTTGTATTAGTCATAAATTCGGGGAGGAATAGAAATTTAGGTTTTTCAGTTAGGGCGAGTATTCAGATTTTGAAAGTAGCGATAATATCTTAATAATATCAAATCAGGATGATTGTTATTGTAATATTATATCCGGTTGAATAGTTATTATTCGGGACTTACCCATGAGGAATGAAATATCAACGTTTGAGATTGCTATCCTAACGGACTGCTCCGCAAACGCTGTTGCTCGCAATGACATAAATGCCTTATCTTGCGTAAGTCCTGTTATTAAAGCTTGTAGTAGGGCTAAATCCCTAAGAGACTGTTTTTAAAGTTTTGTCAAGTAAAGCGTTGGCGGAGCCTAGCGGCAGCTATATCGATCTTTAAACTGTAAAAACTTAGTTATTTAAGCGTTTTTATGGGTAACAGTAGGGACGTTCCATGGAACGTCCCTACAAGGTTTTGATTGTGACTTGAGGTAATCTATCTGAAAAGCACTGTAAGATTTAGGGAGAGACAATTAGGTTCAGAAGTACTCCCACACTCCCACACTCCCAATCTCCCAATCTCCCAATCTCCCCAACTCCCCAACTTCCTTACTTCCTACTCCCTACTCCTATTTACTCTAGGAACAAACAGAACAAAATCAGTAGGCACGATCGCCTCAATACTTGAGTTAAAACCCCCCACTTGATTAGTACGCAATATTGACAACGAAGCACCAAACTGGAGAAAAATCATCGCTAGTTGGTCGTTAGTAAACCGAGGTAACAGCGATCGCCAACTTTTGGCAACTTGCCATAAAGTTTCGAGGGGAGTTTCTACAGGGAAACCTCCTAAAGTTGTTGCTTCATAACGCCAGTCAGCTCGTGCTTTTCCCAAAGGTGTTAAGTGATTTTCCAAAGTTTTGACTAGGTTAGTTAACTGTTTAAATCTTTTAGTTTGTTCATCATCAGGATGTTCCCTCAACCATTTCATAATTAGGGGATTTAATTTTAACTGAGCGACCATCCGATTCAAAGCTGTATAAAGTGCTTGACTAGAATCTTGTACACAGGAATTTATCGGACTAACAGAAGTTGTACCTCTACCATCTCCAGTTCGATAACGAGCTGCCATTACATCCAATTCTTGCACTATATAATTGAGTGGAGAAAATTTAACGCCATTAAAATCATAATCTTCGGTCATAGGTTTGAACTTAATAATAATCTCGGAAGTAGGACGTACTCCTAGCCATCCCCATTGCCGATCGCCCATATATCTCATCCAAGATAAAGTACCGGAAATAATCCCATCACAGTTATGAGTGTAGATTTGTCGATATTCAAGATTAAACCGAAGTTCATTGGTCAGGGGTTCCCGCACTACCTTTGCTATACCAAAAGCAAAATGACCGAAAAATATTCCCAAGGGAGAAAGTTCAGGTTTTTTGCCCCCAATACCTCCATAGACGTGCATGAAAAGAGCGCGTTCGCCTTCTTGCCAAATAGGAGTTTCGGAAATTTCACTTTCTGGTTTTTCAGTAGGGTCTAGGAAAATATTTGCAATATTACCTTTCGGCGCGACTTTCTCCTGCCAATATTTATGGTTGATATAATCTAACGTTGCCTTTTTGCCAGAAATTGTTTTCTCAGGTTGAACAGAAAACAAAGCACGAGGAGCGATCGCCTGTACGACAAACTTACCTACAGCATTTTTTGCTCCATAAATATACCAACCTCTGGCATTTACAGGAGAATTTTCCAAACCTTCATTAGTAGAAGGAACAACTCCATTACGGTCAGCAACCACAGAAGGAATATAAACAATTTCCTCCATACCATCAAATTTCTGAGAGTTGCGGTTATAGTGAGACACCCGAAATAGATCGTCACCCACAAACTCTTGAATTCTCACCAACCCATAAAAACGACCAGAAATTTGAATCGGTTCGCGACTAATATATAGACTTGGGCGACCTGCACCATTATCCTCAACAATTACAGGTTCAGGTAAAGCTATTATTACATCATCTTCTGGTCTTGCACCTGCTAAAGATTCCAAAGGATCGACATTTTGCCAATTATTTATTCGGTCTGGATGAATATTTCCTTGTCGCTTACTTATCCTTACCTGCTCGACAAAATTAACATTCGTTGTGACAAGCTCAACATAAGTTTGTAGGTTAGGGTCATTACTCCAACGTAAATTGACAATTTTTCCGATGAGGTGTTGATTTGCCGAATCTGCTGTATGAATTTCTAGTAAGACACCTTTAACTTTTTCCCTTTCCTCAGAAGTCGGTAAAATTAACCGCCCTACATAAGTACCGATAGGTTGATAAAATTCTGAATTAATATCAAGTCTGCTGAATTGAGTCTCATCAAAATCTTCTTCTTCTCCTGTTGGTAAATTTCGCAAATTTGCCTCTGTGGAGTTTTGCCTATTGCCGACTAAATTTTCTCTGTCAATATTTTGAGTAATTTCAAGTTGGCTAAATTGAGTCTCATCAAAATCTTCTTCTTCTCGTGTTGGTAAATTTCTTAAATTTGCCTCTGTGGAGTTTTGCCTATTGCCGACTAAATTTTCTCTGTCAATATTTTGAGTAATTTCAAGTTGGCTAAATTGAGCATCATCAAAATCTTCTCCTTCCTGGGTTGATAAATTTCCCAAATCTTCCTCTATTCCCTGTTCCCTGTTCCCTGTTCCCTGTTCCCTATTCCCTATTCTCTGTTCCCTGTTCCCTGTTCCCTGTTCCCTTCCTATCAAAGGATAATAATTAGGATGGTTAAATATAGCCTCCTTGTAAAGCTCATAATTACTAAAAGTTCTAAAATCATCAGGATTTAACCCTGTTGCTCCCCAATTATTCGTTAAAATTCCCGAAATAATATCCAAAGTTTGCTCTAAGTAAGTTCTACCATCAGGCAACTTTTCACTTCCCATCGGACCTGCTTCAGCATTATGAGCAACCGGACCCAGAGAAATAAAACTAATCTTATCTCGACGTTTAGCACGATTCCAATTTGATAGAAACAAAATCGGCCACCTGCCAGGAAACATAATGGGACCTAATTTTTCCACGCCATCCTTTTCTCCCACCAGATGATACAAACGTTCTACTTCCATTGCTCCAGTATTGCCACTTATTACCCCTGCCAAAGAAATAACTTCAATCGGCGCACCCGTCGCTTGCTTCAGAAAAGATACTGCCCCCATAGACATTTGACCCCCTCCACTATAACCAATCAGAGCGATCGGTTTTTTACTACCCAGGGGATAACCAAAGTGGAGAAGACTATCGAATAAAACTTGTGCTAATCCTTGATTTTGAATCAGACCGTAACGAGGGTCCGCAGCAACAGCAACAGCAGCCACATTTCGCAAGTTGATAATACCTGCAATGGGATTATCAGGATTTTTCTGAGCAATAGAATCAAGGATATTCCACAAAAATGCTAAAGGTCGGTCTGTTGTTAAAGGTCGGTTTGTAGCAGAGTAAGGCATAATCCCCTTAATAATTGCTACATCCAAGGGAGTAGCATCAGCTAAACTATCCAGAAAATTTTCGACAATAGGTAGATATTGGTAAGTACCTTGATTAATCCCATCTAAATACAAAACATAAACAGAAGCATCTTGGCGATCGGGTACTTCTGTAACTAAACTGCCTGAATATCTGAGAGTTGGAGCTTCATACCATCCCGCCCACCAAGTTAAAGATTCTAGGGGAGTAAAAATTATTGAGCATAAAAGAGCAATTAAACCGATACTTATTAAGTCAATGGTAAGTTTAACCGTATCGTTAAAAGCTGTGTACCAAATAGAGAAAAAATTTCCAGATACAGGTGATAAGAGGATGATAATGGAAAAAGCAATAAATCCAATAACTATATATTTGAAGAGCGATTTGATTTTTTGCTTTTGCGGTTTATGAGTTTCTTGAGGTAAAAAGTCAGTGGTAATCTGGAACGAAGTAGATTGCTTCCCTGCCATGACAATTTCTTCTAGTTGTTGCCTATCTGTTACTAACTCAGTTCCAGCAGCAAGATTTAACAACCATTGCCCAAAAGCAGTAATGGGACGACCAATAGTGCGCTGAGATACCTGATGTACTATCCATCCCAAAATATTACAGGTAAATGCTCCCCAAATAGTTAGTTGCGTAATTTCTTGTATTCCTTTAATTTCTGCTAGTAAGCTCCATAGAGTTAGTAGGACGCTAATAGGAATGCCAAAATAAGGTAATCCAATTAAAAACCCTAGCATTTGAGGTGCATAACTCAACCCCAAGGTACGGATAATTGCTACTAATTCTAAGTTAATATTAAAGATAAGTTGGCTAACCAACCAAAGACTGATTCCCCAAAACCAAAAGCTAAAAAGAAATATAATTGCAGAAATTCCTAAGCTGAGGACAAAGCGTAATTTTTTAACTTTATTAATGAATAGTACAACACATTGTCCGATCGCTTGTGACAAACCAGCAATTAAGACAATAGTTAATGCTGCCTCAGTACCTTGAGGTAGACTATTAATTTGGTTATAGACTTCTGGGTTGAGAGTTAATGCACCTGATATGAGATGCCAGAATTGGTCAAAAGCTGATTCTGTCATAGTTTTTATCTAATAAGGAAACTTCACAAATCAAGGGAAGTACCAGAGTTTGGATAATCCCGGGGTGTTAATTAAATTGCACCGCCAGGAATATCTTAAAAGAAAACAAGAAATAAAATTACTAAAAGAAACAGTTAGTAAGGTCATTTTTTTTAAGGTGTGATAAGGGAATTTCAACCCTTCCTCAACCATCCGGCGCAATAGTTGCTGGGAATTTTAACACAAACTCAAAAATCTGAATAGCTGAATGCTAAAAGCTGATAGCTAGTTAAGCTTTGCCGAACCAAAAGTAACATCAAATTTTTCACACCAAACCACAACATTTGGGAAATTTTGCCAATTTATTCCTTCTGGAATGTCATAAATTTGTTCCCCTGTAAAACTTTTTAAATTTCCCAAACGTACATAATTTTCTTTTGTATAACTTTCGGGACGATTTTGTTTATGTAAAAGCAATCTTACTGCCGGACCTTCAATAGCAGAAAAATTTTCCGCTAACCGCACTTGAGTTTTATTTCCTACCTGAATAATTTCTGCTGTACCTTCTGTATCTTCCCCTGGAGTAATAGTTACAAATTCTCCAGAAGCTAAAACCTGATTTGCTTGTGCTAAAGTCGGATAATTTGAGATAGAAGCAACAAGAATTTCTGGAGATAAAGTTTGAGATTTTGAATCTGGGCAAACTTTATTTTGCCAATCACATTTATATAAATGTTGCTGTTGCCAACTCAGAGAAATTTCCAACAAATCTCGACCTCCTGTTATTCCTTGTCCTAAAAATACCAGAAGTGCTAAACAGTTTAAAATCGTATGAATTTTGCGCCATTTGTTAGTTCTATCTTTATATATTTCCGGCACAATAGCCAAAGAAAAAATCATCAACATTGAAGCAATTATACCATAATAAAAATGAGAAACTGCCCACTGATAGTCGCGTCGGAAAACACCATCTTGAAAACCTAAAACTACGATACCAGCTCCGGTTAAAGTAGCAAATATTCCTCGCCATAATTTAGTTTTAGCTTTATAAAGAAATACTAGAGAAGCAACCGTAGCAATAAAGATAGTTACTATTAATATTGCTAGGGTCATATTTTCACTTTTAAAATCTTTAAAAATACCTTTAAAATAAATTGAATAAGCAATAGCAACTAAGGTTATTCCCACTACGGAACCAGTCAACCAATTACCTATTTTTCGATGTTCTGGTCCTACTACTGGAGGAATTTTACTTTTACCTTTGTCGGCAGTTTGTAACCTTCGTTGACGAGCTTGCCAGGCTAGGTTTACCACCATACCAATAATTGGAAATACTACCACAACGGCTAAAGTTGGATGTATCAATCCTGCAATATCTTTTGGATTCATGTTTGACCTTTTAGATATAACTTGACATATTATATTTAAGCAGATTGATGGGAAATTAAATTATTTTTTGCTGAAAATTGGCTAAAAATTAGGTGATGGGGAATTTGGGCAATATTGAGAATAGTTGAAAGGTCTTAAATTCTGTATCCTGGTATTAAAAATCTATTGTTACTAAAGCATTCTCAGAATTGAAAATTAGAGATGATGATTTCCAGCAAAAGAGTAAATTGTGTGATAAATAAAAATGAAAAATATTGCTTTAAATTTAGCAAGAATGAAACAAATAATTCTCTTAATAGAGCTTTTCAATTTACTGTAATAAATCAAATTCTGTAGGTAGCTCTATCAAAAAGATAGTTGGTGTAATTCATTAGCTCACTATTAGTATATTTCTCTCTTAAAAGCTTTTTTAATTCTACCCTGTGTGTATAGCGCTACGCGCAAGTCAGAACTCAGAAGTAATCCCTGACTGAGTTTGAGCATTTATAAATGTCTTCGCCCTATTTGGGTAGTGGCATACTTGGGCCTTACTCCATTTTATATGATCTGACAAAAATGACATATAATAGCTAAAAAGTAAATTAAAAGTTGACATTGTTGGAAAGACGAGCTAACCTAGAGATATGGACATAAACCTGGTAAGGAGGTGAGTTAAATTATGGCCGACGGAGATATTATCCACGGCGAACTTTCAGGACCTTATCGGAAACCCTACAAGTGGCTTTGTGAGGGAAAGGCTGATAATAATGAATGTGCCAGGGTTTTGATGAGTGCGATATTACGGGATCTTAAGAACAAAGGGGTTGCCCCAGTGAGACTTGCTAAACAGATGGCAGAAAGCTTGAAACAATTTATTAATAATGGATGTAGAGATTGGGTTGCTATGAGTAAAAAATTAGATTGGCTAGCACAACAAGCTTCATGTTCACATTACCTTCGGGAACTTGTTCTTCGCCCTAGTAAGAGTATCCTCCATAATATTCGTTATAGTAAGGCAGCAATAGATACCAGAAACTTATCTGAAGCAATTACAGAGGGATATATACAGGAAGTATACAAGTCTAATTTTGAGCAACGTATTCCTGACAAAGGTGCAGATAATGACACCGTTATGAACCGTGTTAAAGCACTAAATTCAGAAGTATACCCTGAAATTAAAAAATGGGCGAAGCAGGCAAATGTAGATGGAGATGTGTCAAAGCTACGACTACCCCGACGCCAGAAAGTAAAAGAAATAGACCTTGGGGAGAATTTGCTATGAATAAAACAATCTTTACTGCTCAGAAAAACGAGAGCGATCGCTGCGATTATATCTTTAACTTTGGACCTATATCTAACAAGAATGGAACTGTACAGTTCATCGATCACTCTAAAGGTAAAGAATCAAAAGTCTATATTAATGTAGACGATAAAGATTTTGCTTATGGGGTTCGAGAAAATTTTCCATCTATTGTTGCTGACATAGTTGACCTAGCAGTTGCTATTCATGCTTCAGACCGTCTTGCTCCTCATAAGCTTGACCAAAACCAGCGTCATCTTCATGTTGTGCTTCCAGTACGTCATCCAGAATTATTAAGTGCTGAACCATTTCTGACAAAGTTAAAAGAATTACTATACTGGACAACCGGAAGCGAATGGGTTTTTGACTTCCAAAAACGAAAAGCAGCAGGGCGCTATGTTGAACAACAATTAGTCTTGCCAATTATTTCTGAAAGTTCGGAAGTAGCACTTTGGAGTGGTGGTCTTGATGCTTTAGCAGGTTTGTACACTCGTCTACAGAGGTATCCAGAAAAGTCGTTCGTATTGTTCGGGACAGGCAGCAACAATAACGTTTATTTCCGCCAGGAAGAAGTAGCAAAAAAGGTTCAATCTATATTTATCAACCGTTGCGACCTCCGTCGCGTTCCTATTCGCTTCCACGGTAGCGGCGAGCATAACAAGAACAAACTTTCCCGTGGGCGAGGTGTGGTATTTACCTTGCTTGGTGCTGCCTGTGCATATCTTATGGGTAGTCGGGTTCTCTCCGTCTACGAGAATGGAGTCGGAGCAATTAATCTTCCCTACAGTAGGTCTGCTATAGGATTAGATCATTCTCGATCTGTTCACCCAATAACTCTATTGATGGTAAGTGATGTCATTTCAGAGCTTTTGGAAGAAAAATTTCAGGTAAAGAACCCATTTCTTTTTTGGACTAAAGGCGAAATGTGTCAAGCATTAGCTAAAGATAACAGAATTGACTTGCCTCCAATAACTATGTCATGTGACAGTCCACATCGTCAGCAACCAATTCAGTGTGGGTATTGTTCCTCTTGCATTTTGAGAAAGCAATCTCTTGCTGCCTCAAAAATAGAAGACAAAACTCGCTATATAGTGCCTCATGGAGAACGCCCTAAAGAAGACCCAACCTTACATTTTCGTCATATGGTTGCCCAGGTTCGTACTTTCCACAACCTACTAAGTACCTCTAATGAGATTGATATTCAGTGGGAAACTCTGACTAAAGAATTTCCGGGATTAGACGATATAGTAGATCGGACTACTGAAACAGAAAATCTATCTATTGCTGATATGCAAAGTAGTCTGATCAAGTTATTTCAGACTTACGTTTCCGAATGGAATATGGTAAAATCTATAATAGAAAGAGATTTCTTGGATCAAGATGTCGCAAAGATCCAACAGATTTCCACATTAAAAAGTTGAGGGACAATACCATGACTAACAATGTCCTTGACAACATCGATCTACGGCAGTTGGGAGAACGCCTCCAACAAGCTCGTAATAAATGCGGTATGACTCAAGCTGATGCTGCAAAAGTCATTAATGCTGCAAGGACTACGATGGTTGCTATTGAAAAAGGAGAACGCCGTCTGAAGGCAACCGAACTAATTAAACTTGCTCGTGCTTACGGAATATCTGTAAGTGATTTTGTCCGTGAACGCCCAGTAGTTGAACCTTTTCAGGTCCAGTTTCGGAAAGCTTATAGGCAAAATGAAGTAGAAAAATCTCAGATTGAATCTGTGATTGAGGAATGGGAGCAATTTTGTCAAAATTACCTAGAACTTGAGGGAATTATGAATGCACCGCTTCCCCAAAACTATCCTCGTGAGTATGAGGTAAGTGGGATGCCAATAGAACGTACTGCCGAAGCTATTGCAGTTGAAGAACGTCAGCGACTAGGACTTGGAGATGGACCTATTCCTTTACTTCGGGATACCTTGGAGCAGAGTGTTGGACTGCGCATTTTCTACTTGAAGATGCCATCAAAATATTCAGAGATTTACACTTATGATGAAAAACTTGGTGGATGTATGGCAATAAATGCTAATCATCCTGAAGAAAGAAGACGTTGGTCTCTAGCACATGGATATCTACACTTTCTTGCTCATCGGCGCAAAGCTGTAGTCGATCTAGTTGATGCTCCATATCAAAGAATGCCAGCAAGTGAGCGACTTGCTGAAGCTTTCCCGAAGTATTTTTTGATGCCAACGAGTGGTTTACTGAAGCGGTTTAACGATATGTATCGTGAGAGTAAAAATTTTACACCGACTAATTTATTTACTTTAGCTCATTACTACGGCGTGTCTGTAGAAGCTCTAACTTATCGGTTGGAAGAAATGGAACTTCTACCTTCTGGAACTTGGGAACGATTGCGAGACCGTGGTTTAAAAGTGAGAAAGGTACAAGAGGAACTAGGTTTAGAAGCTATTCCGCAACGTACAGATACGACACCGATTCACTATCAACATCTGGCTATTGAAGCACTAGATCAAGGTCTAATTACTGAAGGGCGCTTTGCAGATTTTCTCAATGTCGATCGCCTAGAAGCACGTCGTATTGCTAACATATTACGAGAATATTCCAGTGGAATAATGGACAAAGCAACCGATATAAATTTACGCGAGGCGCAGGAATGAGGGAGGTTAAATTAAATTATGAAAATTTCTCGCTCCCACCTTCTTATTGATGCTTGTTGTATCATAAATTTTTGGGCATCGGGTCATCTTCTAGAAATTTTGAAGGTTATTCCAGCTCAAGTTGCAGTGACTCAAGTCGTACTAGAAGAAGAGTTACAAATTCTCCAACGTCAGCAAAATGAAGGTGATGAAAGTGCTATTCAGTTTCAGATAGCTATAGATCGGGATATAGTTAAAATTGTAGATTTTGACTTCGACTCAGACGCAGAAACTGAAACATTTGTGAATTACTTGGCAAATAATCTTGGTGATGGTGAGGCAGCAACTTTTGCCATAGCTTTTCATAGAGGATGGGCGATCGCTACCGATGATAAGAAAGCAATATCATTTATTCAGCAAGAAGCACCCCATCTTCAAATTTTCTCAACTCCAGAAATAATTAAATATTGGTCTGAGGAAAGAAAGATTGACTTTCCACAACTATCTGAAGCTCTAAATGCAGTTGAAAAAAAAGGAAGATATTCACCTCCAAAAAGTCATCCTCTAAGAAATTGGTGGGAAAATAATTTAGGCAGATAAACTTTTAATTTTATATTTCAATTACCCAATTATACAAATTTGATAAAAATTTGCTAGGAATCTCTATCAATTTTTTCCTATTACTTATAATCAGAGTTATGTAACATTCTTTTCTCACCCTTAGTATCATATAATTATTAAAATTAAAACTTGACTATTAATAATTGATTTCTAAAAAGAAAATTTCAGATTTTCTTGGCTCCAGATTCAGCAGGAGGTATTGTTAACTAATAACTGATAACTGATACAGCAGATTCCGTACTAATGAGGTAGATATTTATCTATATTCTATTCCCTATATTCTATTCCCTGTTCCCTGTTCCCAGTTCCCTACTTATGAAACCTTACCAAAAAATTAAAATTCAAGAATGTCACGAACCCTTAGTTCCCATTCCCTTAGAATTATTTGCCATTGAATCACCTCATCCCTATCAAAAATTAGGTGCGCCCTATCATCTTTCTCAAACAAATTCACCTTATTTTTTACGTCAAAAAGTATTAGACAGTTTGATCGTATCTCAAATAAAATTACAACAAAATTATCCCGGTTTGCGCATCCAAATATTTGATGCTTATCGCCCTATTTCCATACAACAATTTATGGTAGATTACACTTTTGCAGAAACAGTAAAAGCTCAAGGTTTAACATTAGATAGTCCGTCTTTAAATGAAGCAAAACGTCAAGAAATTTTCGAGCTAGTTTATCAGTTTTGGGCAACTCCTAGTCTAAATCCGACTACACCACCACCTCACAGCACTGGTGCTGCTATAGATGTGACTTTGGTTGATGCTAATGGCAAAACTATTGATATGGGTTCTCCCATTGATGAGTTATCACCTCGCTCCTATCCCAATCATTTTTTAGAGCGTCAGGATAAAGAAGCTCAAAAATATCATCAACATCGACAATTATTAGCAGAGGTAATGTTGTCTGGGGGGTTTCAGCAGCATCAACAGGAATGGTGGCATTTTTCTCTAGGCGACCAAATGTGGGCTTGGTTATCTAATAGTGGAGGTGAAGTTGTGGCAAGATATGGAAGAGTAGAGTAGTAGTATTTCCGAGAAATCAAATCTTTTTTGAATCTGTCCGAGTATTAACTTTGTCAATTAAAATGATTCAAGTTAGATGTATATTTCTCGAATAGAATT
Organism: Dapis brunnea BLCC-M229; assembly: GCF_050015995.1. Classification (NCBI taxonomy): domain Bacteria; kingdom Bacillati; phylum Cyanobacteriota; class Cyanophyceae; order Oscillatoriales; family Microcoleaceae; genus Dapis; species Dapis brunnea. The sequence goes on from NZ_JBNHEP010000246.1 coordinate 24,312, forward strand.
GTTTCAGGCTAAAAAATGATAATAAAAGCTACCTTTACTGACCACTGACTATAGCAGTATGAAATGATTTGTGAAAAAAAACTGTAGGGGTTTGGTCTCCAAACCCTAGTAAAAATCGGATTTGGAAACCAAACCCCTAGGAGAAAATATTACAATCCATTTAGGATTGCTATATTGACTACTAGAAACAGTCCAAATATTTGTAGCAAACATTTATCACGCCTGGTATAACATCAATATAATTTGGAAATATAAATAACAATGAAAAAACTAAAAATAGTCTTTTTTAGCATTTATATTTGTTTAACAATACTCTTGAGGCAAAACTCTGCAAAAGCCAATTCGATCTCCCCAGAAAATTTTTCTACTTTTGCAGAATGGTGTTTAAATCAAAGTAATATTTCTCCTACTACCCAACATACAGTTAAAATTCTTTTGCAGAAAGCTAGAACTGAAAATTGCGTTGAAGCAGAAGAAAAACTTTCTCGTCTCTCCTTTATTTCCCTCAGCAATTATCGTATTAGGAATATTACTCCAATATCCAGTCTCAAAAATCTAACTCGACTTTCTCTCAATGATAATCAAATTTTAGAACTATCAGCTCTATCTCAACTACCAAAGTTGAGTCATTTATCTCTGGATGGTAATAGAATCAGAAATGTTTCTGACTTATCTAAATTAACCAACCTAACTCACCTCAGTCTCAGTGATAATAATATCAAAGATTTGTCTCCCTTATCCAACTTAACCAAACTAACTCATCTCAAACTAATTTTTAATCAAATAGAAGATTTATCTCCCCTATCTAACTTAACCCAATTAACTCAACTAAATCTTGGAGTTAATCGCATTAATAATATCAGCCCTTTAATAAGTTTAACCAATCTCACTCACCTATATCTTAACGATAATAATATTAGGGAGCTTTCTCCTCTATCCAACCTAGCAAACCTAACCAACCTATATTTATATCGGAATCAAATTAGTGACATTTCGCCTCTATCTAACCTAACTAACTTAACTTATCTTAGCCTCAGCGATAACTATATTATAGAAGTGTCAAAACTTTCTAGTTTAAATAAACTAAAATCTCTGATTCTGGTTTTCAATCAAATTACAAAAATAGACTCTTTATCAACCTTGAGTAACCTTATTTTACTAGATTTAAGTCGTAACAAAATAACAGATGTTAGTTCCTTATCAACTCTGACAAAATTAGAATCCCTGCATCTGCGAAATAACCCAGTTGCCAAAAAAAATTGCCCTATTCAACCAGAATCAATTTGTCGCTTCTAACAATTTTCTGCAAAAAATATAGCAATTCCCAAGAAGCGTGAGGTACACGCATTCTTTGGTTTTAGGGAACAGGGAACAGGGAACACTTAACTGGGAATAGGAAATAAAATACAAATAAAGATAGGTATACCTCATTAGGCTGAGAAACGCTATAGTAGAATCTATTCCTAGTAAGTTAGTAAAATCTGAATATGCTAAAAATATTTTCAAGTATAACCCACGCCTACAAAACAACAATCTACCTGTCAACCACATTGACTTTATATTTAGGAATCTATCATTGTTTACCCGTATTTTCCCAGGAGTCACAACTAACAAATAAATATACAACATTTCAAGAATGGTGTGAAAATAAGGCTAATCTTCCCGAAGAAACCAAACATACTGTCAATCTCTTATTAGAAGAAGTTGATACAGAAGATTGTAATGTTGCCAACCAACAACTTTCTAGTACGGATAGAATTAGTATATTTCGCCGTGAAATTAAGGATGTCAGACCGATTTCTAGCCTCACAAATCTGAAAATTCTTAACCTCAAATTTAATGAAATTACTGATATTAGTTCCCTTGCTAATTTAACTAATTTGATTGAACTAGATCTATGGAATAACCAAGTTTCTGATATTAGTCCGCTTGCTAATTTAACTAAACTGAAAAATATAAACCTGATTAACAACCCTATTCAAGATATTAGTCCTTTATCTAATTTGACTAATTTAACCAACCTTGCTTTAGTGGGTAATAAATTTACTGACCTTAGTGCTTTGTCAAATCTAACTAAACTGAGTAGCATTGCCTTAAATCGCAATCAAATTACTGATATTAGTCCTTTATCATCTTTAACTCAGCTTACTAGAGTGCGTCTTTCTAACAATAAAATCACAGATATTAGTCCTTTATCATCTTTAACTAATTTAACTAATCTGGAACTTGTAGATAATCAAATTAGTGATGTTAATCCCCTATCTCAGCTTACCAGTTTAACTTTTCTGAATCTTAGGGATAATCAGATTACTGATGCTACTTCTCTAAAATCTTTAACTAGATTAAGTACCCTTAATTTACAAGGAAATCCTCTCAATCAAAAAATATGTCCTGTCCAATCTAGTTCAGTTTGTAGATTTTAACCTTTTATACTTTTCAGTTTTCAGCAGTTAGCTTTCGGATAGTAATTGCTGACAGCTAACTCCTACCTATTTCACTTAAAAATTAAACAATAGATAATTGACTAATAGATTTTTTTCTATTGATTACTAATCCTAATCAACTATGGAAAAAAATCCCTGAACCGGAAAAAAAACTTATAAATGACCACTGGAGAGTAATTATTTCCAGAATAATTTCCTACTTTTCTCCCCTCAAAACCAAATCAGAAAAAATTGATTCGTAAGTTTTTTCCTCTTGATTATTTCTAGTAACCAACTCTGGAAAAAAAAATCCCTGAACTGGAAAATTAAAAAACTTATAAGGCAAGGATTCAGCCATCAGCTATTGGCTGGAGCACCATTAACTTATTCTTTTTGCAGGAAGAATCAGAGTTAAAAGATTGAAGGAAAATTCAAAGTTACTCTCAAAGCATTCTTTGCTAATCTTTCTTATTAATTATACCAATTCCCAAAAGCATTGCTATACTTAGGTCGCACTTCAGTTATTAAATAATTAACACAGGGGAAATTAATTTTTTGCTCTTTATTAGCCCAGTTAATGTTTATTATTCTTATGTTTATTCCTCCCCACACTCCCCCACTCCCCACACTTCCCCACCCAATCGGGTATAGTATTCTTTTTGAGAAATGGTATTAGTTGGTGCAGAATTATTACCACCGAAAAGCTGTTTCCGTAGCATTCCGCAGGAAAAACTGAAGGCTAATACCTGAATTATTACCTGATAACTGACCGCTGAAGAGTAATTATTTCCAGAATAATTTCCTACTTTCCTCCCCTCAAAACCAAATCAGATGAAAATTTACGAATCAATTTTATCCTCTTGATTATTTACACTAACCAACTCTGGAAAGAAAACTTCCACACAGGAAAAGCAAATAACCAATAGCTGACGGCTGAAGAGTAATTGCTAAGTAGGTCGTTGAAAAAATATAAAACTAATAGTGCAGATGTCGAGTCAGGTGAGAGAAATTATTTCATCCCTGTTTCCTATTTCCTCTCAATAATTTTCTATTTAATTTCACCTAGCTACTTATATTCCTGGAGATATTTAACAAGATAATCAGTTATTTTAGCACTAGCACCTGGTTTTCCCATTCGCTCTAAACCATTGTCAATACAAACTGCTAAATACTCTTTATCTGCCAAAGTTTCTTTTACTTTTTGAGCAGCTTCTTGCAGAATAAAACTATTAGCTATTTTTTTACCAATAACCTGTACTGAACAGCCTAAAAGTCTAGTTTGAGCTTCCGCAAAACGATAAGTAAATGACGGACCTTCACCAGGAATAGTAATTACAGGTTTCCCTAATCCAACAGCTTGTTCTATTGCAGTTCCAGCCATACCAATTACCAAATTTGAATTTTGTAAAATATCTGCAAAAGCATCCTCACAACAAATTACTTCTATTGCATATTCTTGAGTTAAAAATTTTAGCTTGCTTCCTTGATATTGCCAGCCTTGAGAAGTACCTATCGCCGCTAGTTCAGACATTAAAATAGGCACAGTTGCAGCTCGGAACTGACAAACATTTTCTCCCATAACTTTGACAATTTCTCTGACAAGTTTCAACAGCAAACATAAATTTCTACTAGCTTCTGGTAACCGGGAACCAGGTAAAATAGCAATAGTAAATAATTCTGGGTGAAGCTGTAAATTTTTCCCTGTTGAAGTTAAATTATCCATAACTGGCGTACCAACAAATTCTGCCTTCTTAATTCCTTGTCGGTTTAAATCTTTTGCCGTCAAAGCATCCCTAGCAAAAACCTTTAAACATCGAGAATTATTCAGTAATTTTGGCAATACTAAACCAAGATTAATTTTACCTTCATAGTAACTAGAATCAGCAGAAAGAAATACTACATAAGGAAGCTTTGTTGAATAGGCGATCGCTGCTACAACAATATCTCCAGTAGCCATAATTAAATCACAGTTTTTAGCAAATTTCCAAACTGTCTGTAACTGTTGCCAAGTTAAGCTAATTAAGCCTTGCCTCAAATCTTTAAATAATAATAAAGGATTAAGATATAAAAATCCTCCCGATGGCATATTTGCTGTAGGACTAATAATTGGTATATTTAATTTTTTATAATTACTACCAGAACCAACAATAGGCATAGCTGATATCTTTGTATCAGAAGAAATTTTTCTCAAAACTTTAATAATTTGACAGTTATGAGTATCTTCTCCATGACCATTACTTAAGAAAAGTATATTTTTTGTTTTCATAATTATTGACTATTTAGCTTTTTAGATAAATATTATGTTTTGGCAATTTCTCAAATTATCAAACTTACACATAGACATAAAATAAGTTAATTTTCCTAAAAATTAAAACTACATTATACAAAAAAGGAACTTTAAAAAATTAATAATTTGGTTTGATACAACTTCTTTGCCATTCCTACTAACTATAGCAATCCTATTTTATTCCTTTCAAAAATCTTACTGCTTTTTAGGGAACAGGGAACAGGGAAAAGTTTCAGTTTTTTTATTTACTTTTTGATTACCCGAACCTATGCGCGGATTGCTATATAAAATAAGTAGGGTGAGCAAAGATTGCAAAATTTATCCTTGCTCCAGATAAATAAAAACTTTTACACATTAATACTCACCGTCTACTGTAAACATATTTTTTTAAATTTATATTACTTTTTTGATCTGAAAAATCAATAAAATTAAAACTAAAATTACAAGAAATTATACTTGATAATCTTATAAGTTGAAATTTATGGCACATTCTCTTAAATCAGAATCTTATACACCTGAATTACCACCAGAAGAAGAAGAATCTCATGTTGAATATTACTACGACGACCCAGAAGATTTACCTGGAACTTTAGATTTAAAACCAGATGCTCTACCCCCAGAAATGTCTTTGATAGACTATACAGAAAATAAAGCAACTAGAATACAAATATCAAATCCTCAAGCTTGTATTCCCTATCTCAAATCTGATTCAATTTCTTGGATAAATGTGATTGGTTTAGGTAATCAAACTTCCTGGCAACAGATGGCAAAACTATTTCAAATACATCCTCTTACCCTTGCAGATGTAGTTAATGTTCCTCAAAGACCCAAAATTATACATGACAAAAATCAAATCATAATTATCACCTTGATGGTAAGAATAAGTTCTGATTTAGAAGAATTGAAAAAAGAACAAGTAAGTATCATATTAGGGGAAAAATATTTAATTACAGTTCAAGAAAATCCCGAACATGATTGTCTAAAACCTGTAAGAGAAAGAATCAAAAAGAATCAAGGAATTATTCGCAAAAAAAAAGTAGATTATCTAGCATATTCCCTACTAGATACAATAATTGATGGTTTTTTTCCAGTCTTAGAAGAATATGGAGAAAAGATAGAACTATTAGAAGATGAAGTAGTAATTAACCCTAATCATCAGACAATGCAAAAAATCTATCAACTGAGGCGAGAACTATTAACACTCCGTCGAACTATTTGGTCATTAAGAGATGCAATTAATATTCTAATTCGAGATGGTAGTAACTTAATAAATCCTGATGTATTAGTTTATTTTAGAGACTGCTATGAACATACAATTCAACTTAGAGATATAGTAGAAAGTTATCGAGATTTAGCTTCAGATTTAATGAATATTTATTTATCCTCAGTAAGTAATAAAATGAATGAAGTTATGAAGCTACTAACTGTAATTTCTTCAATCTTTATTCCATTAACTTTTATAGCCGGAGTTTATGGAATGAACTTCAACCCAGAAAAATCTCCTTTAAATATGCCAGAACTAGATTGGTATTATGGTTATCCTCTTTGCTTATTCATTATGTTTCTTACTGCTATTTGTTTGATTTATTTTTTCTGGCAAAAAGGATGGTTTAATAATCTCTCAACTACTCTCAAAAAAGATGATTAAGGAAAAAATACTTAAATATTTAATCTAAAAATTACTCAAAGGCTAATTATTTCTGATACAATAACTTAAATAGGAAAAAAGTAGGTGAGGCGGTTGCGGACTCAATATTTGGGGTCTGAGGAAAGTCCGGGCTCCCGAAAGACCAAGCTTGCTGGGTAACGCCCAGTGCGAGTGATCGTGAGGATAGTGCCACAGAAAAATACCGCCCTGTTTATCGGGGTAAGGGTGCAAAGGTGTGGTAAGAGCGCACCAGCAGTGTCGTGAGGCACTGGCTCGGTAAACCCCGGCGGGGAGCAAGGTCGGAGGAAAAATGGTTGGTCTTTTTCCAATTCCGTTGCATCACAGATTTATCTGTGGTGTTAGGTGTACCGCAAGAGGTGTCTGGTGACAGGCATCCTAGATAGATAACTGCCCTCTTAACTGGTTTCAGTTAAGGGAACAGAACCCGGCTTACTTCCTACTTTTTTCTTATTTTTTTTATAGTAATTAGCATTTATTTATATAGTCTTTATATTGATTTGATAGGGTTAAGTTTTTTATTTTTAGAATCTATATTTTTCTAAATCTACAATTAAAAATTACCTTTGATCAAAATATATAAGATGTAAGCATTCAAGTGTCAGGTATTCTCTTCGAGGAACTACGTTAACAGTAACTAGATTTGGCAGAGGAATTACTATTAAAAAATCAAAAAGTCATATAAAATGTCGTTCATGTTATTCACAATAATTCCTTTAAAATTACGCCACAAACTGATGGACTAGCAAAAAATAAATGGCATCAAGATGATACACCACACATTCTTTCTCTTAATGGCAAACCTTTAACTAATATTCGCTTAAATGTTCTAGCATTTTCTGTTAATTATTACTTAACAGATGTATTTTCTCCAGTAAACGGACCAACTCAAGTCATTCCAGGGTCTCATCTATTTGGTAAATTTTGCGACGACGATATTTCAGGATATGAAGATATAATTTATAGTTGCCTTGGAGGAATGGGTACCGCAGTTTGTTTTATAGCAGTCGAAGCAAAGATTAGGACATAATAGATAAAAATTATCTAGGAAAGA
>NZ_JBNHEP010000247.1:0-5578 GCF_050015995.1 Dapis brunnea BLCC-M229
TTGCTGCTAAAAGCTCTGGGTCTTCTTAAGATTTGTTTTACAAACAGTCTCTAATCTTCCACCAAAACGTCTTAATTGAGTTTCCATAAAAATATAGACATTTACGGATAATTATGTGATTCGATTCTATAGATTATTGAAGACCTATTCTATAGGGATTTAGACTTTTCAAAAAATAGTTTGTTAATCAATACCGACCTCAACCGCAGTTACAATACCATTACGAAACGCAGTTCCAAATAACACCTGGAAAAGTGAATTTATAGTAGACGAATATTTATCTATAAACTTACCGAGAAATTAAGGTATAAAGCCTCTCCATTCATGGAGAAAGAAGAAAAAAATTCCTTTTAGCCAATCCTCTTCTTTATAAGAAGAGTTCATTAATGGATAATTGATAATGGATAATTGATAATTACCTCTGGTTAAAACCGAGCGGATTGAATATAAGGAAATATTATTTATTTTTTCCCCTTGAAAGGGGAGGCTTTTAAATGGATAATTGATAATGGATAATTGATAATTACCTCTGGTTAAAACCGAGAGGATTGAATATAAGGAAATATTATTTATTTTTTCCCCTTGAAAGGGGGAGGCTTTTAAATGGATAATTGATAATTATTCATTATTCATTATTGAAAAACTCTCGGTTCAGTAAACAATTGTAAAGGAAACTGACGGTGTACTCAAAGCATCTGGTATGATTTCCCTCATCGAAAGTGTAATAGCTCAGAATTTCTTTCAACATAACATTAAGGTTCTATGAAAGTAAAAACAGAAGTTGATTATTTGATTATTGGTGCTGGTGCAGCAGGGTTACAACTGGCCTACTTTTTAGAACAAAATCAGAGAGATTACTTGGTTCTAGATGGTGCTGAAAAGCCGGGAAGTTTTTGGCAGAAATTTCCCAGACACCGAAAGCTGATCTCAATTAATAAAGTCTACACGGGTTACGAGGAGAGAGAGTCACAACTCAGATGGGACTGGAATTCATTGCTTTGTGATGACGATCAATTCTCATTTAGTAACTACACCAAACGTTATTTCCCAGATGCTGGAGATTATGCTCAATATCTTGAAGATTTTAGTAAGCACTTTCAACTGAAGATTAAATGCGGAACTAAGATAGTTAAAATCTCTAAAAATAACCAATTCTTCGTTACTGACGATCGAGGCCATGTTTTTATCTGCCGCCGTCTAATTATAGCAACAGGAGTCTCCAAGCCCTATATTCCTGAAATACCCGGTATTGAGCTGACTGAGAACTACTCTGATTTTCCCTTTGATCCAGAAGAATATGTTGATCAGAGAGTGTTAATCATCGGCAAGGGAGCATCAGGTTTTGAAACTGCCAACCATCTAACTGAGACAGCCAGAGTCATTCATTTGTGTAGTCCCAATTCCATTAAGTTTGCCTGGAAAACACACTTTTCTGGCCATTTACGAGCAATTAATACACCGTTTTTAGATACATATATACTCAAAGGTCAGAATTCTGTACTTGATGCCAGCGTTGAGAAAATCGAATATAGAAACGGAGAGTATCTGGTAAATATCTGTTTCTCTCATGCTGATGGACAAAAAGCTGTATTAGCTTATGACCGTGTTCTTTGCTGCACTGGTTTTCAGTTCGATACTTCCATCTTTGATGATACCTGCAAACCAGAATTAGCTATTCACGACAAGTTTCCGACAATGACCAGCGAATGGGAATCTACCAAGATTGCCGATATGTACTTTGCCGGGACTTTAATGCAGGTGCGAGATTTTGACAGAACGAATTCCAATGTGATTCATGGATTTCGTTTTAATATTAAAGCCCTCAGTCAAATACTAGAACAGAAATATCATAGCAAACCATTGCCATACAATACTCTACCGCTTCAGTCGCAAGCAATTGTAGAGAAAGTAATTGAAAGGGTAAGTAGTAGTGCAGGACTTTTTCTCCAGCAAGGTTTTCTCTGCGATTTGATTGTGTTCTCGAAATCAAGTCAAACAGTACATTACTATAAAGGTTTACCTGTGGATTATGTGCGCGATCGCGCAAGTAGCATTGGCTTTACCAATGGAGATTTAGCTGAAAACGAACAGTACTATACAGTTACGCTGGAGTTTGGTGAAATTGAAGGCGATCCATTTAGTGTCAAACGGGAGAAAGACCAAGATAAAGCATATTTAAGTGCTCATATACATCCAATTGTTCGACGCTTTACTAAGAGTTCTCTACTGTACGAACAGCATATTTCTGAGCATTTAGAGAATGATTGGCGACCAAACCAAGAACGCGGTGAAAAATCTGTAATTCGCTCCCTAGAATTCATCGGTCAGTCTGACTATAGTCAGTTTCAAAGCACTTATGCTCAAAAACTTCTTGAGTTTTTTGAACAGGAAATTAGCTTTACCGAACCATTTGTTCCACCTGCTTTAGTCGGCTCAAAATGATGCTCGAACTGTTGAAAAAAGTCGTCTTCATTTAAATTATCAGGACTTACGCAAAGGTACTATATATATAGTTCAAAAACTACAACGTTATAGTTTTTGATGCTATATATGTATATGTGGTCTCTGCGTAAGTCCTAATTATATTGTTCGCTGTGGTCTTCTTTTGAAGTCCTATTTTTCTCAGTAATTTTGCTTGTAATAAGTTAACCGACTCTGGGAAAGCTTATTCCGAATCAACAACTCCAAAAATGAAATGGCGGCGCAATTTGGATCGACAACAGGTACTCCTCTTCCTACTTCAGCTAGACGTTGAGCAACAGCATCAGCCACATTTAAAAAGCCAGTGCAACCAAAAATTATTGCATGAGCACCATCTTCATCAATCGCTTTCATACTTTCAGCATAGATTTTTTCTAGGGCAACTTCCTTGTCATGTAAGCTCAAAACCGGAAGATGCACGGAACGAATAGAAGCAAAATTGGGGGAAATTCCAAACTTCCTGATATGCTCCCGCTGCATTGCTACAACTGAATTCACAATAGTAATAATTGAGAACCTTTGGGCAAGCATCATAGCTGTATAAGCGCTGGGTCTGAACCCCCCAACAATTGGAATATCAATGACCTCTCGAGCTGTTTCAACTCCACAGTAATCCATGTCCGATACAAAAATCCCGTCAAAGCCATCTCGTTCGGCTTTCACCGCTTGTGCAATCACATAAGGGGCATTGATTTCTGAATCATAACGACTTTCAATTGAACGAGTCCCCTCTGAAATATTTTCCACATCTACCGTCATATCAGGTGTCAGGACGGGTTCAACAGCTTGGGCCATTTCATCGTTGAAATCGCTGTTATTGATGGGAATAATAATTTTAATTTTCATAGGTTTGTTTTTTGATTTTCAAGACGTAACTACAATTGCAAATTAGGGGAGCTTTGTTGGTAGCAAAGTTTCAACAATTCAGCTAATACCTGAACGTGAGGTTCACTCAACATAGTAGTATGATTTCCAGGAATCACATGAACCTCTACAGGTTGAGTAGAAAACTGATTCCATCCCCAAGTTGGATCCGTGGGAATTTCACCAAGCATTCCCAATTCATCCTGATAAACTTCGCTGGTGCGGAACAGGGTAATGGGACCTTGATAACCTGCTTGTGGGAGATAACTCATAACAGCCAATTCATCAGCTTTAATCGTTTGAACAATCCCACGCACTCGTTCAATTCCTGAATTAGGTGGCAACAGATTGACGGTTTCCATCTGTTGTTTGAGATGGTTTAATTGGGCTAATGGAGTTAGAGGTTTGAGGGTTTCATAAGAAATCTCTAGATTTTTCCCAGATAACATTTCGAGGATATGGGCAATATTAGTCAACCATCGGGTATCATCCCAATCTAGTTGTTTTAGGGTGCTACCAGGAAGTCGTGCAGGAAGGTCAAATAGGGCGAGGAGGGCGACGGTTTCTCCCTTTTGTTGTAGCTGTTGTGCCATTTCAAAAGCAACCATAACCCCAAAGGAATGACCTGCGAGGAAGTACTGACCAGAGGGTTGAAGGGATTGGATGGCTTGGAGGTAGTAAGCGGCTACCTCTTCAACACTACCAAATGGTTCCGACACTCCATCTAAGCTGGGGGGTTGCAAGGCGTAAAAAGGTTGGTCATTTCCCAGATGACGGGCGAGTTGGTGGAAGTAGACCACATTGCCACCGGAACCAGGTATACAGAACAAAGGTGGGTGGTTTCCAAGGGGTTGAATGGCAACTAAGGGAGACCAAGACTGAGTATCAGTTTTTTGACGCAATAGAATGGCTAATTGTTCTACGGTAGCACCTTGGAAAAGGGCGGCTAAAGATAGATTTTTGCCAAATTGTTTCTCAATGTGAGCCATCAGACGCACTGCTAACAGAGAATGACCACCGAGGTCAAAGAAGTTGTCTCGGACTCCGATAGGAGAAACACCGAGAATCTCTGACCAAATTTGAGCTAGTCGTAATTCTAGGGAGTCGCGGGGGGCAACAAAACTGCTTTCTGTAAGCAAACTTGAAGCATCGGGAACAGGTAAGCCACGGCGGTTGACTTTGCCGTTAGGAGTTAGAGGCATTGATTCGAGAAGGACAAAAGCAGCAGGAATCATGTACTCGGGTAGCTTAGTCTTGAGGAAAAAACGCAAATCATTGATTGTGGTTTTTTCCTGATTGGGAACTAAATAAGCAACTAGACGTTTGTCTCCTGGAATGTCTTCGCGGGCAATGACTACAGCTTCTCGCACGTTGGAATGTTGGGCAAGTACTGCTTCAATTTCTCCGAGTTCGATACGGAAACCTCGAATTTTTACTTGATGATCAATACGTCCAATAAACTCTATATTTCCATCGGGTAAATAACTAGCTAAATCCCCAGTTTTGTAGAGGCGAGAACCTGGTTCATTACTAAACGGGTTAGGGATAAACTTTTGCTCTGTTAATTCGGGACGGTTGAGATAGCCTCGGGCTAAACCCACGCCACCAATATGGAGTTCTCCGGGTACACCAATGGGTACGGGTTGGAGATGTTTGTCCAGGATATAGATAACGGTGTTGGCAATCGGACGACCGATCGGTGGTTTGTGATTGATGTTGGTACATTCGGCTACAGTTGCACAAACAGTAGATTCTGTCAGTCCGTAGGCATTGAAAAAGCGCCGACCCACTGACCATTGCTCTACCAACTCTTTGGGACAAGCTTCTCCGCCCACAATAATATTCTCTAAGGTTGGCAGAGTTTGATTGCTCAAAGTGAAGAACGCTGATGGTGACAAAGTGATATGAGTGATGGCTTGTTTTTGTAATAACTCTATTAACTCTGCTCCGGGTCGCAATGATTCAGTCGTTCCCATAAATAGTCGCGCCCCAGAACAAATGCTCATCACAATTTCCCAGATTGAAGCATCAAAACTAAAAGACGCAAACTGGAGAATGCGACTGTTTTGCTCGACATCAAAAAGTCTATTGTGAGCGAAAGCTAAATTGCACAATCCTTGATGAGCAACCATAACTCCTTTTGGTTTTCCCGTTGAACCAGATGTATACATCACATAAGCGTATCCACTCAATATGATGGGGTAGGGAATGATTATAACTGCCAAGACCAATC
>NZ_JBNHEP010000248.1:0-27760 GCF_050015995.1 Dapis brunnea BLCC-M229
GAGCGACAAACCTAAAATGTTGCAATTGTCGGGGCGGGTTCGGCGTTAAGTTAATGAGGTTATAAGTTGTTTTGATAAGCTGTGAAAGGTATTCAATAATCCCTTGTAATGCACCATTTTAGTTGTGTCAGTTTTTTTTAATATCTACTGCTTCTTTCTACCATTTGTAAAAAACATTTATCAAATTGGTCTAATATGTCAAATCCTTTAATATCCAAATCAAAAATAACTAGATTTTTATTGATATTACATAAAAATTTGATAAATCGCAGCTGGATATTTTGGTTGGGTTTAAGTATAGCAGTTGTATTAATTTATGGTATTGAATCTCTAAAAGCAGCCTTTGAAACTAAATATATAATCCAAGATGACGCACGACAACATATATTTTGGATGGGTCGTTTTTTAGATTCGGAATTATTTTCTGAAGACTTAATTGCTGACTATTTTCAGTCAGTAGCACCTTGGGGTTATAAAACTTTCTATTGGTTAATAACATCTCTAGGCATCGACCCAATTTTTTTAGGTAAATTATTACCAATATTTTTGGGATTAATTTCTACAATTTACTGTTTTGGAGTCAGTTTACAAATTCTGCCAATTCCCGCTGTCGGATTTTTTAGTTCATTTATTTTAAACCAAAATTTATGGATGGAAGATGACTTAGTTTCTGCTACCCCCAGAGCATTTTTCTATCCACTTTTTTTAGCCTTCTTATATTACTTACTCCGAAATTCCTTATTTCCTGTTTTAGTAGCGATCGCTCTCCAAGCAGTTTTTTATCCCCACACAGTTTTACTATCACTAACTATCCTAACTATTAGACTATTTGACTATCATCAAAAGCGGTTAAAATTCACCTCAATTAAATTCAATTATTGGCTTTGGTTAGGAGGAATAATAACTGCTGCAATAATACTTTTACCATACAAATTTTCTGCTACAGAGTTCGGATCGATTATTACTACTACCGCCGCCAAAATACAACCTATTTTCAATTATGATGATGGTAAATATGGCAGAGCATTCTTTTTTCATCATAACCCCTTAGTTTTTTGGCTCACCGGACCGAGGAGTGGTATCTTATTTTTGGGATTATTTTCACCACTAGCTATAGCTTCATTACTATTACCTTTTCTGCTCAGAACAGAAAAATTTCCTCTAGCAAAACAAGTTTCTGAAAAAGTAGGAATATTAATTCAAATTTTCATAGCATCAGTAGGATTATTTTTTTTAGCTCATATCTTTTTATTTCAACTTCATTTTCCCAACAGATATATTTACCATAGTATGCGAGTGATGATGGCAATAGCTGCTGGTATTGCCTTAATAATCTGGTTGGATAATTATTTAAAGCAAACTATTTCTCACCTAGAAAATGGTTTAACTTTCCCACAGAAAATATCTATCGGATGTACAACTCTATTATTAGTAACATTAAGTATTATTCCTTTTTCTCAAGACCTAACCATAGATAATCAATCCTATATTAAAGGCAAGGAAATAGAACTATATGAATATTTATTAGCACAACCCAAAGATACATTAATTGCTTCTATATCCAAAGAATCAAATAATATTCCTACTTTTGCTCAACGTTCGACCTTAGTAGCGCAAGAATACAGCCTACCTTATCATGTAGGATATTATAGTCAATTTAGTCAAAAAGCTATTGATTTAATTCAGGCTCAATATACTCCCAATCCCGAAGAAGTTAATAATTTTATTCAGAATTATGGAGTTGATTTTTGGTTGCTCGATCTAACCGCTTATGACCCTAGATATGTAGCTGATAAAGAGTTTATTCGTCAGTATAATTTAACAGATTCGATTATTTATCAACTAGAGCAAAATCTTATCCCTGCTTTATCAACTACTATGGAAATTTGTAGTGTATTAACCAGTAAACGAATAGCATTATTACCAACATCATGTATTACAAATGAGTTGATAAAATTGACTCAGGATAATCCTTAAAATAATCAAAATTATGTAGGAATTTATGAATAAATTATTGGTCTTAAGGGATAGGCATAATACTATTTATCAAAAAGAATACTATATCTGATTGGGTAGGGAAGTGTGGGGAGTTTGAGAGGTGTGGGGAGAGGTAAAAGTAGGAATAATAATTACTGACAGACTAATAATTGTCAAAAACAGACTCTGAATCTTGGTAACTATTTAACTGTTGAAATATAGCATTACTTTTGGTGTTGGTATAACTGAATTACTGAATTTAGAAGTAAAATTATTGCTGTGACTAAATTTCAGAGTTTGAGAATCTCCTAATAGTAATAGCGACTGCATATATAACCAAGTTTTTGAGGAGAATAATTGATTGATAAAATGCAATAAATAAGCTGCACCCCTTCAAAACTAATGCACTTATGAAACTCAGAATACTATAAAAAGTTTCACTCCTATCAAACCTTCAAAAAACTCTTGCCTCTTCCCTTTCCTAACTACAATTTTTTCAATATATCCTATGTATATAGCAATCCCCTGTATATTTGTGTATAAAAATCTTGCCGCTTTTAGGGAACAGGGAACAGGGAACAGAGAACAGGTGGGAGTTTCGGTTTTTTATCTACTTTTTGATTACCCGCAACCTATGCGCGGATTGCTATAGGATATATAAAACTACGCATTATGCTTAGGAAACTTATAAATACTCAAACTCAGTCAGGGATTATTTTTGACCTTTGAATTTTGACTTTCAACTTGCGCGTAGCGCTATAGCAGTTCTCTTATGAATGAGGTACAGTATTTTTTATATTCCCTATTCCCTCAAATCTAAAACTTGTATATCTCGCCAATTTAAGAAATGCTATATGTGACTTTAATTATCCCAAATTCAAAGATTTTAATCATTTCTAATTCCTAAAAAGGATTATGCCAACGCTGGCTATATCCGCGATTATAAAAACTATTATTACGCCTGGAAAAAGGATTGTTTGAAGGAGTTTGTGGTACGTTTTGATTGACCTGATTAGGATTCACTCCATAATTATATTGTTGTTGTTGATTTTGCGGATATCTTTGATTGTTGTAATAGTTAGGCACTCCCCAATTATTAACTCCATTTACTCCATTGTGGTTATTAGCAAAACTATTAGGTACTGCTGGAATTAATGGAGGGAGATTTAGATTAGTAGGTTGTCTGTAAGAATAGTTATACCCTGGTAAATTAGTTGGGTTATTCGTTGGTAAATTAGTTGGGTTATTCGTTTGATTTGTTCCACCTGATAAATCAGTATAGTAAGGTTTTGGAGGAGTAAAATTTATGGGTGGTAAAGGCGGATTATAATTCCTTCTTTCCTGAGATTTAAGAATATTGGATGTTGGTATATTCCGAATGGGAGAAGGTTTAATATCTCTTGGCTTGATTTCAGTTGGGTAAAGGTTAATATTATTTGTTTGAGACTGATAATTTGAGGGAGATTGAGATTTACTTTTAGAACGCAAGTACTCATCCATAGCATTCTGTAGAGCATTGACAGGTTTTTCTTTTTTTTCCTCCTGGTTTGTTCGGTCGAATAAATTCATACTGCGTAACAGAGGAGAAGTTGAAAATTTTGTCTTTGGCAGTTGATTTGTAGAAGGCAAATCATTGGTTTGCGCTCCCCCGTAAATATTAATTTTGGGCAGAGGGTTAGCTAAATCTTCTTGAGGCTTTATAATATTTTTATTCCTAACAGATGTATTTTTTGTTTCTCTTTGGGAGCTATCCAATAAATTTTTCTGAGAACTTACTGGAGGATTAATTTGCAGTTGTTGAGCAGTTTTTAACTCTTCGATTAAAACTGAGGAATTGCCAATATCGCTCATAACAGAAACTTCTTCAGGAGATAAAGTTTCAGTGATAGTATTGCCGCTTGATACTAAATTATCATCATCTTCAATGGTTAACCATTCTGGATGGACTGATAATTCCCAAGCAAATAATAGAACTAGAGAAGCTACACCAATCGGCCCCCAAACTAAGGGCTTTGTCAAATGACTAAATCTGGCTCGGAAGTAGCGTATGGAATTAGGTAATTTTTTCTTATCAGACATAGGTTTTTTTCCTTCATTTATTATTTTTTTTACTACATTAGTCTGTTCTTTAGTTACAGTAAGATAATTTCATTTTTTTAGTCATACTACTAAATTAACATGAATATAATTATTTCCAAATTACCTTTTAATCCCGAGCAACTAGGGAGTCAAAAAACTGCGGTGAATTTCCAGATATAACCTAAGCTATATATTTCCTTTATGAAGATATTTGCAAACTTTACTAGGTAAATATAGTGATATTGGAATAATTTTTGTTGGTAATATGAAAATTTAATTAAATATTACAAAATGATTCAGACCTGAGCCAAAGTCAACAAATGTTATTTTTTACTGAAGAAATAAATTATTGAGCAAAAAATAAGGTATCAAGCCTCCCATTTTAAGGGGGTGAAAAAAATGTTCGATTCAGTATTTCAAACCTCTGGTTTCAAGCGGAGGTAATGTTTCACTACGCGACATAAAAAACGAAGTTACCGAATAATTAAGGTAAAAAGCCTCTCCTAATTAGGAGAAACAAGCGGTCGTTTGCGGAGCAGTCCGTTAGGATGGGATGGCGAGGTCTCCTCGCCATATCTAATCGACCAAGAGAGCGGTCGGAAAGCGGAGCATGACCTGGTAGATGGGATAGGGACGAAACCTCGCTAGCCTCCAATCGACCAACAGAGCGGTCGTTTCCGCTGTCGCCGACTTGAATTGCGGAGCTTTCCCTAGAATAGGATGCTGAGGAAACCTAGCCATATCAAATCTCCCCTTGAGAAGAAAAATTTTTCCTTTGAGTCAATCCTATCCGTTTTCAAGGAGAGGTAATTGTTAATTATTAATTATTAATTGTTGAAGACCTAAGAGGCTCACTGAAATGAATGTTCACTACTAAATTTACCGCTTCTTAATAATTTTAGCTTAAATACCTTTACTTAGCAAATACTAATATTACTTGAGTGTAACGAGATAAACTGACATCTAAAGATAAGTTGCCATAGTATAGATCCGATACCCAAATTGAGAAACAATAACTATAGCGGTACGCGCAAGTCAAAAATTAAAAGTAATCTCACCAGAGAGTTTTTCCTGGGGAAATGCTCCGCAAACGAGATTTACTAATGTCAAACACCTGAATCCTTAGTGATAATCTTTAAATTGGGTATACACATTAAATCATAACAGAAACCAAATGAACAAACAGGTTAAATTGTTGCCAAATAAGGAAAAATTGATCGAACAAGCTTTGGACATTTGCTTGTCTAAAATTAAAGCAGCGATCGCAGAACGTGGCCAATGTACGATAGCTTTAGCTGGTGGAAATACCCCAAGGCCACTTTATGAATCAATAGCAACTCAAAATCTACCTTGGGATAAGATTCATGTATTTTGGGGCGATGAACGTTATGTAGCTCCTGACCACCCAGATAGTAATCAAAGAATGGCCAGGCAAGCTTGGCTAGATCTAGTACCCATACCACCAACAAATATTCATCCTATGGAAACAGGAGCGGGAGACCCTGAAACTGATGCCTCAAGCCATGATGCTCATTTGCGAGAATTTTTTCAAGTACCTATAGGAGAGTTTCCGAGCTTTGATTTGATTTTACTGGGAATGGGAGGTGATGGTCATACAGCTTCCCTATTTCCTTATACAGATGCGTTAAAAGTAAGCGATCGCCTAATTACTGTGGGCAATAAAGATGGCCAACCCCGATTAACTTTCACAGTACCATTAATTAATCAGGCTCGCGGCGTTATATTTCTAGTTGCTGGTGCAGATAAACAAGAGGCATTAGACCAAGTATTTGCAGAAAAAGCTGATAATATGAATTATCCTAGTCGTCTGATCCAGCCTCAAGAGGAATTACAGTGGTTAGTGACTGGTGTAAATATTTGAGCAGCGATCAATCTCAAAAAAATCTAGGATAAGCAAATTATCAAGTTCTGTAAGGAAGCGGAGGGATGGGAAAACCAATCAATCTTGTGGTATAACTAAACTGGTTACTAACCCGCCCGAACGTATACGAACAGACAGGTTAACCGACAAAGATTACTAATTTTGGTAACACCGCAGAAAGATCGGTAGATCGGGGAAGAGGAATGGTCACTGGGAACACTCCATACTTGAACTCAATTATATATAACAAAAAGTTTTTTGTTCAAATATTTAGGCTGCTGGGCTAGCAGTGTTAGCGCTAGTAACTCATGGGGGGATACCCCCAAGACCGCGCTGACTTGTCTGTGGAGCGACCATAAGACCGAAAATAGGGAAGGACCTTGGAGGCGGGTGCGATGAAGCAGAAAGCCCATTATAGTGATGGTTAGGAATCTCGCGTTGTCGCAGGGGCGCAACGTCGGGAGGATGTCAACTGACCGATAGCAAGGAGAAGATAAATGATTGTCTGTCCCAATTGCAATCATCAGAATCCTGATGGAGCAACCCAATGTGAAGCTTGCTATACTCCCTTACCAGTAACTACAAATTGTACTAACTGTGGGGCAATAGTTCAAGCTGATGCTGCCTTTTGTGGTCAATGTGGCTTTGACCTGAAAGCTACTGCTGGTAAAGAGGAAGGTCAAGTTTTATCCCAAACAGATCCAGCAGTGATGCCAACTATAGTATCACCTGTATCTACACCAGATACAGATCTACCCTCAGTAGATATACCTGACCTAGACCTAGTAGAGCCATTAGTGACACCAGAGCCTTTGGTATCTGGTAGAGTCAACTTAGAAAAATCTAGCAACCCTAATACTCCAGTTTCTATTGAGGAAGAGGAACTCCCACCAACCATTAATGCTATTAGCACACCTGTTGCTACCCCTGAAGTAAGTTCTCCATCTCCCACTGGGGGAAAAGCAATTCCGGCCAAGACCCAGTTGCAAAAACAGTCGGCCAAGTTGTTT
Source organism: Dapis brunnea BLCC-M229 (assembly GCF_050015995.1). Classification (NCBI taxonomy): domain Bacteria; kingdom Bacillati; phylum Cyanobacteriota; class Cyanophyceae; order Oscillatoriales; family Microcoleaceae; genus Dapis; species Dapis brunnea. The sequence goes on from NZ_JBNHEP010000248.1 coordinate 6,949, forward strand.
CATATCAGAACAGATACAGATATTGAATTGCCAGTTAATTTATCCGTGATTCATATAGGTAAACCCAATGACCGAGTACCTCCAGATATTGATGTTTCAGGATTTCCTGACTCTGAGGTGGTTTCTCGTAGTCATGCTGATATTAGAGTAGAAGGAGATAGTTATTATATTGAAGATACTGGTAGTTCTAATGGTACTTATGTTAACAATATTCCTTTGACAAAAGGAAATAGACATAAGTTAAGACCAGGCGATCGGATATCTTTGGGCAAAGGAGACTTAGTTTCATTCCTGTTTCAAATTTCTTAGCTCAAGTTTAGATTGGGGGTTGATTAAAATCCTTAGCTCAAGTCTTCCTATAATTAAGTTCTTCGGTGGAGAAGTCCTACATATATTATGGTTTAGTTGCTGGACATAAAAAGCATTCTCGTAGTAGTCTGTTAGGACAGCTCCTCCTGACAAGGCAACAAAGAGGCTAAAGTATTAGTATCTAGTACCTTAAGAAGAGATCGAGCCAAACAAATTACGGCTATTTTCATTATATTAGACCACAGTTGGGACTAACTATGGTTGGTCCCGACAATGGTTGTAGTGTTTACTGTGTAGTTCATCTACCTAAAAACCACGATAAAAACTAAATAATCTAAAATTGTTTCAGGTGCTCTACTAAAAATATTAAATAGCAAATGTGATTAGACTAACACTGCTACATCCACTTCAGTCTATGCCAGTCAGAAGTTGGACTTTCGATCGCAAACCTGTCATTAAGATTGGGCGTTGCTCAGATAATGATGTGGTTCTTTATAGTTCTGTAGTTTCTCGTTATCATGTTGAATTAAAAGCTAATCATCGCGATTGGGAAATTATTAATTTAGGTAGCAATGGTACATACATTGATGGTAAACCAATCAGGAAAGTTAGGGTAGTTAGTGGGTTGATAATTAATTTGGCTCTTACTGGACCAAAAATTGCGATATATATCCACAATCAATCAAAGGTATTTAATTTTCAACAAAGGCCAAATTATCGCCAAGAAAACGATTTAGACAAAGTTGAAACCCCATTATTAAGGCCGATGTTAGATCGGGAATGTCCACAACAAGACTTATTTGGAGATACAAAATATGAATAGATTGCTTAATGAATAATCTGATTTTTATGATCTGATTTTTGTGATGGGATTAATTTGATTGTTTGGCAACCTTTATTAGCTCTTATATAGGGTTTATCACCCTTGGTGAGATATATAATTTTGATTTTAGGCAATGGGGAATAGGGAAGAGAAAAAAAGATCGTACCTCTATTATTTAAGATTACTTCTTACTTCTTCCTCAATCAATATATTTATCAAAACTCTGTGTTAGGAGTAAAATTATGAATAAAATACCAGAGGTAATTAAACATAGTCAACTGTTGAAGAGGTTAGTGCTTGACCGTGAAACAGTTGAAGAACAAGGTTGCATAGAAGAATTATGCCTAGATCCTCAATCTCATCAAGTTATAGGTTTTATCTGTAAGTCTGGTTTATTTGGTAAACAAAAAAAATATTTCGCTTGGAAACAAATTGAGACTATTGGCGCTGATGCTACTCTAGTTAATGGGAAATCACAAGTAGATAATTTGGAAGAACACAATAATATTGTTAATATAATTGGTAATGAACTTTGGACTGATACAGGGGAAAAAGTGGGTTTTATTGTAGAATATATTCTCAATATCAAAACAGGTGCAATAGTGAATTATTTGTTTAAATCTAATGGCTGGCGAGGTGTTTTGGATAGTGTTTATTTACTAGCACCAGAAGCAGTTTCTAGTGCTGGTAATAAACGAGTAATAGTAGTCAATAGTTCTGTAGAAAATCCTCAATGTTATACTGGAGGGGTTGCTGAAAAACTAGGTTTGCTTCATAACTTTTTACAAGCAGATTTAGTCAGAACTAGAGAACATATTGATATAGCACGAAGTGAGGCCAAAAAATTAGCTCTAGGATTTCAACAAAGAGCCAAAGTTGTGAAAAAACAAGCTGAAGAAAAAGCCCAAATAGTCACAGAACAAGCCAAACAAAAAGTAGAAAATTTTCAAACTAAATCTACAGAGAAAAAAAATAGGAAAACTCAGGCAACTACATATGAATTTTCTACCAAAATTCAACAAGTAACAACAGAAGCTAAGGAAAAAATTGATGGAGTAAAGTCTCAAGGGATAAAAATTTTTAATTCCTCAAAAGATGAGGGAGAGCAAAATACAAATGATTGACAAATATAGCCATAATTACGGATATTTTGAGGATGGTATGGTAAAGATGAGGGAGAGCAAAATACAAATGATTGACAAATATAGCCATAATTACGGATATTTTGAGGATGGTATGGTGAGGTACAGTTTAATATTAATATCTGTTCCCTATTCCCAGTAATCACTATTCCCTAAAATATGTAAGCATTCAGCCGTCAGCTATCAGTTATCAGCTATGGGTTATTAACTAATTTTCGCGTTTCTGACGAATTAGTCTCCAAGGAGAATTAAAAGTTGCAAACGAAAAAGGTCATCAGCTAATCTTAGTAGTTATTTTGATATTTGATCATCTGAAAGCTAACCGCTAATAGCTGAATGCTTACTAAAATATTAAAACTCATGTAAGTATATTAAATAATTATTATAAGTGATTAGTTTAGCCTTATTACATCCAACTCAATTAGTTCCTGTTCAAAATTGGAGTTGGGAAGCAAAATCATTAATTCGTATAGGTAGAGCAAGTGATAATGATGTAATAATTTACAGTGCTATAGTTTCTCGTTATCATGCAGAACTTTGGGAAAATCGGTCTGGTTGGATGATCGTCAATTTTGGTGTTAATGGTACTTATGTAGATGATCGACCAATTATTCAAAGATCGGTGGTAAATGAAATGATTATTAGATTTGGTAGTTCTGGACCGAAAATTAAAATTTGGACTCAAGAATTAGCTTCTGAATTTGCGGATAAAAAAGATGAATTATCCAAGAAAGAAATATTTTTAACTAATAAAAATTTTCCTCAAACTTCCTTTGTAAATGAGGATATTACACAAACAGATATTTATTAATCTTTGATTGTGTATGGGAATATGAAAGTAAATTATAATAGGTAGCAGACAGCAGTGGAAAAAAACTTCCTAGTCTAAGATTCATCATCAGTATATTTTGCAAACAACTCTTTACTTTGCGATAAATTTTATTGTTTTTATTAGACATCTGCGAGAATCAAAAATCAAATCAATTATCGTACATAAATCATCAATTATTTCCTCCTACTCCCTACTCCCTACTCTCTACTCCCTCTTTATCCGGAGAGGTCTATTGGGGGTAGCTGCCAATTTTAGCAAAAAAGATTATTTTTTATACCAGTTAAAAAAAAATGCTACATTAACTTTTTTTTTATAGTTAGAGAAGACCTGAATTTTGCTATATAGGAAAATTAAATAAAGAGCAAGGTTTTTCCCTATTTCCTATTCTGTAGGGACGTTGCATGCAACTTCCCTACTCTTTTTTTACTATAACGATCTTTTTTGAATTTGTTGAATTTGGTATTACTTATACCAATTTTATGTGAGGTTGTACAGAATTATGAATTCATTAACTTGCCTATCTTTATCTACAGTCAACTCTGATTAAAATTTTATTTTATGCAACTTCATATTAATTTGGTATTATTAGTTATCTGTATTCTTTCTAATTAGTTTATACAGTTATAAGAGCTGATTTATAAAGTAAATCTTAAGCTAGCTAGTATACTTATAAATCCAAGAATTAATTATCAATTAATTATTTAATTTTTATTTTCTCATTCTTGGTGCAATAGTATGTCTATCAACACCATATAGATCGGTAGCTATAGACATATTGAGCGCTAAATTTTCTGATTTTTCTAACTTATATTTTTTCCTTCTAGGTTTAAGTGGCTGAATATTTAAAGCATGAATAATTTCTTGAGCAACTGCTTTTGCTAATAGTGGTGGAACTGAATTACCAACTTGTCTAAAACCATGCCATTTTGTCACATGAAATCTAAACCAATCAGGATATGAATGTAGTCTTGCTGCTTCTCTAACTGTGATACATCTAGGTGTAAATGGATGTATTGGTCTAGGAGAAGTATATGCACCCCTACTACTTGGTGTTCCTGCTCTGAGTGTATTACAAATACCGTTAGGATTAAGTCTATAAAAGCGACTTACTGGTTCAATTTTTCCGGGAGCTGTCGCACTAAATCTTGCTATTGATTTTGGTGTATGTCTTGTGCGTAAGCTAGAGGTTAATATTGTCCGATCGTATTCACGTTTATAAGAATAATCATTATTCAAACGTTTCAAACTACGCAGTTTTCTAGCATATTTACTGGGTTTGCCATAATCTTTTTCTGCTGTTACCCAATCTTTTTCTAATAACTCAACGTATTTTTCAACTTCGGGTAAATCTCCTATTGCATCCCAGACAGTTATATAGTTTTCTAATTTTTTATCTGTTTGAATATGAGGATAATTTGGTAATATTAAACCATTTTGACATCCTAATATAAATAATCTTTCCCGATTTTGGGGTACGCCATAATGAGCAGCATTTAGGATTTGATAAGGTTGCTGAACTTGATAACCATTTTTGGATAATTTATCAAGCACTTCCTGAAGAAAAATTTGGTATTTTCCCACAGTTAATCCTTGAACATTTTCCATAACAAAATACTTTGGTTTTAACTCCAAAACTAACCGAAAAAAATGAGATATAAGTGCATTGCGTGGGTCATCTAAGGTGCGTTTTCCAATCATGGAAAAGCCTTGACATGGAGGACCGCCAAAAACTACATCAATTTCTCTATTTTGAATATCTGATAACTGTCTAATTTCATCTCCAGTAATATCAACAATATTGCGACATAATATCGACCAAAAAGGAAAATTAAACTTATGAGTAGCACAGTGAATAGGGTCTAATTCCACAGAAACAGGTATATCAAATCCTGCTTGTTCAAAACCAAGGGTCATACCTCCTGCACCAGCAAATAAATCAATACCAATTGGTCGTTGCATACCACATCTCAAGACTTACAATTAATCTTAATTTTATTGAATTTTTGCTATTATATCAACTCTATTTAAAAAGTTGCTGAGATTCATATAGCAAGAGTTAAAAGTTAAATCATTCCTGTGACTAAGGTAATAGAATTTGAAAATGTTACCATAGGAATGGTGACTACTATATCTTGCTAATAACTAATAAAAATTAATACCAATTGCCAAAAATAATGCTATACTTCCAATGGAACTTCAGTTATTAAGTAATAAGTAAATAAAAGTAATATTTTTAACGATTATAGGCAAATAGCAAAGATATCTTATCCTTTTGAAGCTTACTCCCTACTCCCTACTCCCTACTCTCTATTCCCTGTTCTCAAGGAGATGTAGCAATACTTTTGAGAAATTGTATAATGTTATTCAAGAATGGAGATTTATATGATACCCGTTTAAAGTTTATTATGAAAATATTAGGGGAGTAGGAAAGTGAGGATAAATTACAGTAGTTTTCATTTTCGTAGAACACAGTAGAAATATTCCATCGAAAGTCTCTACAATAGTTGTGGTTTTAACTGTGTGGTTTATATACCTGAAAAGGGCTAATACCAAATTGATGAATAGACCTCTCCAGAAAATAAACTTGCTCTTTATTTAAGACAAGCTAGAGTTGTAAAATTCACTCTCCGAAATCATTTTTCGTATCTTTTTCGTGAAAATATATACCCTGTTCCCAGTTAAGTGTTCCCTACTAGCCACAAAAAATCTATATCTTTTTCACCAGATGTCTAATGTTTGCTACAAATAGCTAGGGTATTTCTTAGGAGTCAACCTACCCCTAACCCCTCCCAGGAGGGGGAGTCAGTCCTCAGGAGTCAGAATGAATAAGTTTGATACATTTTTTTGTATCGTAACTTATCTTTTTCGTCAAATACAAATTTCCGATAAAATCTTTTAATAGTGTTTATTATTCGTAACATTCTTTTTTCATGCATGGTATGACTAAATATATCCTTTCTCTTTCTTATACTAGGAAATACAACATATTTTATATATAAGTAATTATCATAAGTAGTCGTGCTTTTAGAAATTTCCTAGTTAAAAAAGGGAACACTTAATTGGGAACACTTAATATCATGTCCGGATAATGAGTGATAAAAAATTTTTGTTTGTAGTAGGGCTTTAGCCCTAAATTATAGAAGTTGCTCAAGCCTTACTACAAGCTTTAATTATAACTATTCAACCAGACATGATATAACAGGAAAATAGGATGTGTAATTAATTTTGCATAGGAACTTAATTTGATATTAATAGACTGTCGATCGACTAAATACTCAAGCTTGAATACCATCATAAATTAAAATTCTATAGCTTATAGTAAAGGGAGGTATTTCATCTCCAAATACCTACAGTTATTGTGGCAAATAGCTGCGTTTTTTTACCTCCCCTCAGTTAAGCTGTTTCCTCTTCCATTTTTGATATTTGCTTGACAAACAATCTCTAATATCATGTCCGGATAAACAGTGATAAATAATTAGGGAGGATTCAGGAGTCAGGAGTCAGGATTCAGGAGTCAGGAGTCAGAAGGAAGAAAGAAGGTTTGGGAAGAAAAATTTTTTTATCATTAATTAAGCGGACATGATATAACACTAAAAGTATCTTCTCTCAGGGGGTAAAAAGGGTCTCATATCAAATCCGGTAGCATTGGTGTAATTAGATAAAGATGCTGGGGAGATGGGGAGATTCGGAGATGGGGAGATTCGGAGATGGGGAGATATAGAAAGATTTAGCAATAACTGAAGATGGAACATTTTTTTATACCGAATTAAGCGGATTTGATATCAAAACTATTTTTGGCAAGGGTTTAAAGAATATAAACAACCGTTTAAAATTTCCTAACAAGTTGAGTTTTCAGTACATACAGAGTTTTTTTAAGAGTCAATCTATCAAAAATATATCATTAATAGGACGCGGACATTTATAAATGCTCAAACTTAGTCAGGAATTAATTCTGACTTCAGCTATAATTTGTGTTTTAAAGCTTCTATTACTCTTTCATATTCACCATCAACTTGTAACAACAAATCAGTTCCTTCTATGATTAGATCGGAACCAGATAAATTGCTCAATTTATCACATAAACTAGCAAGATTTATCCCCCCTATCTTAGCACTACTAGCTCCTAAACTTTGGGCTGCTAGTTTTAAATTTTCAGTAGAATTGATTGCAATTGCATTGAAAATTAGTTCCATCTGATGAGGAGAATTTTGTAAATAATCTTCAATTATTTGACTGTTGCGAATAGAATCTAAAACTATTAAATCTAAAACAGAATCATCCTGACTTTGAGACTCAATAGTATCAACAAATTCACTGCTAGTATCAGAGGAAATATTTCTAGTTACAGAAGTTTCTTGAGCAGTTGAAAAATCAATATTTTTACTAGATTTAAAATTAATTAATCCCTGTTTGAATTGTTCATACTCAATTTCTAATAAAGGAAAAATTTCTGCTGCTCCCATAGTAGTATTTTTACGTCCTAAATTTTCCAATTGATTACATATATTCCCTAAAGTAACTCCTCCGAGATTAGCACTACTAGAACGTAGAACATGAGCAGATCTTCGTAATTCATTAGCATCATTAGCTACAATTGCCTCTAGAATTGCTGCTAATCTACTAGGGGCAAAATTGAGATAATCTTCAATAATTTCACCTAAAAGTTCCTTACCTCCCATACTTATAATTGACTCTAACATTTTAACATCTAACATTGATTTAGGCTTGATGAGAGAATCCTTTTTAATATTCTTGCTCAATTGTTGATTAGTCTTTGTATCATTAATATTTTTCCATGTTGTTATGTCTATATCAATTCTGCAAGCTTGTTGTAGTGCTTGGGCTAACTCCGGAACTTTCATAGGTTTAGTGATAAAATTATCCATGCCAACTTCCAAACATTTATCCCGCTCTTCTGCCATAGCATTAGCAGTAATAGCAATAATCTGGGGGCATAATTCAGGCGACCATTGCTGACGAATAATACGAGTAGCTTCCAATCCATCCATTTCCGGCATTTGCACATCCATCAACACCACATCATAAGGTTGACGTTGCAAAGCTTCTAAAACTTCTATGCCATTTGCTGCCACATCTGCTTGGTATCCTAACTGCTTTAGCTGTAGCAGGACAACCTTTTGATTGACTACATTATCTTCTGCCAATAATATTCGCAGGTTTTCTACTGGCTTAACTTCACTTTCTGAAGCAGTAGGCAACTTTTCGGTATCGTTTTTTTCTCCTGTAAAAATCTTAATCAAAGTTTGATAAAGTACAGATACTCTAATTGGTTTATGAATAACTGCAGCAAAATTAATATCTTGACATTTTTCCGGCAATTTATATTCTTTCATATTGCTCAAAAGCACCAAAGGTAAATCCCGATCTAAAGTCTGTTCGCGAATTGTTTGAGCTAGGGTACAGTCATCCATTTCAGACATTGACCTATCTAATATTACCAAATCAAATTTTATTCCCTGATTAATTAAATCAATAGCTTTAGCACCAGACTCAACTGCCCAAGTTAACATTCCCCAAGACTCTCCTTGTGTAGTCAGCATTTGTCGGTTAGTTGCATTATCATCTACGATGAGTAATCGTTTTTTAGCTAAATATTGCTTTGCCTCTTCATTAATATCCGTTGTTTGTGGAACAGATGGAGCAAGGATTGAAAAGTAGAAAGTTGAACCTCGACCCAATTCACTCTCAACCCAGATTTTACCCTCCATCAATTCAGCTAACTGTTGGCTAATTGCTAAACCTAGACCAGTACCACCATAATTACGAGTAATTGAAGAATCACCCTGAGTAAAAGACTTAAACAAGTATTCTATATTCTCTGGAGCAATACCAATACCAGTATCTTGCACAGCAAATTGAATTTCGTAAATATCATTATTACTAATTTGCTCCACCAAAGATGCTTGCACGCGAACTGTTACTTCCCCAGCATCAGTAAATTTAATGGCATTACTGAGTAAATTTACTAGAACTTGTCGCACACGACCAACATCTCCAATTATTATCTGGGGTGTTTGAGGTTCTAGCGCATAAACTAACTCTATATTTTTCTCCTGCGCTCTTACAGCTAACAGACTCAACGTTTCCTCAATACATTGTTGTAAATCAAAAGTTTGTTTTTCTAACTCTAATCTTTGAGAATTAACTTTCGAGAAGTCGAGGATATCATTAATGAGAGTCAATAAACCATTCCCACTTGCGCGAATAGTTTCCGCAAAATCTCTTTGCTCAGGTTGTAACTCTGTATTTAGCAGCAAACCAGTCATACCAATAACAGCATTCATGGGAGTCCGAAGCTCGTGACTCATTGTGGCAATAAATTCACTTTTAGCTTTGGTTGCTGTTTCTGCTGCTTTTTTCGCCTCCTCCAAAGCACGATTTTTCTTAATTAACTCTTGTTGTCCCTTCACTTCTTGCTCTAACAGATGACCATGAGCGATCGCTATACCGACTTGTTCTGCTATTGCTTCTAATAATTCAATTTCTTCTGTTGTCCATTCACGGAAAGAGTCACATTGATGTAATCCTATAATACCATTAGCTTTTCCTTGATAAGAGGTTCGCACTGCCAACATAGATTTGAGATTGAGCTGGCGACATAAATCTGTCATTGGTTTTAGCAATGGTTCGGTATATACATTGGGAGTATAAATTGCTTGGTCTTGGGATAAAACTTTTTCAGCGTGAGGATTACCTATAACTAGAACGTTTAATTTTAGTGAAGACTGATGTCCTGATTCTAAATATTCACTGACAAAGCTTATTTCTGGTGTTTGCTTGGCAATATAGTCAAGAATAACACAGCGATTTACTTGAAAAGCAACACCTACTTGTTCAGCAGTAGTCTGAAAAATTGTTTGAACATCTAAACTCTGGCGAATTTCTTCGCTAATTTTCCTCAACAAGTTGCTGCGTTCAAGTTGTCTTTCTAGAATTATATTTGCTTGCTGACGTTCGATTTCATTGCCTACCCACTGAGCCATCAATTTTAAAATTTGGCGATCGCTATCTTTAAATGGTTTAGTACGTTTACTGAAACTAGTAAAACAAAGTACACCATAAGGCTGTTTTCCTACTACCACAGGAGTACCTATATATGTTTCTAAACCAAAAGTATTGTAAGCAGGATGCTCACACCATTTTGATGCTTGAGCAGATTCAAAGCATATCAGTTTTCCCGAACGAAAAGTCTCACCACAAAAAGTTTGGTCTAAATCAAACTCATCTCCTGGTTTAACTACAACATCAACCCGCTTTGACTTTTGCACAGCAATGACTTTGTAGCGATCGCCATGAACACTTCCCAGAAAACCCAGTTCAAATTCAAAATATTTTCTTCCCAATGACAGAAGACCTTGTATCCTTTGGTCAAAGTTCAGATTTGGTGCAGAAGCTACTTTGTACAAAGCATGAACAGCAGATTCTCCTGCTCGCTTTTCTTGTTCTATTTCTTTGCGTTCCCTAATATCGCGAACAAAAGCACAATTGTACTCTTTACCATTAAATTCTAGATAATTGGCACTAATCTCTACTGGAATAATCTCACCTTCATTATTTTTATGAGCGCCTTCCCATCTCAAAGAACCACTTTGTTTCAGTTCTTGCCAATGTTCCCTCCACTTTTCTGTAGATGAAAATATGACATCAATATCCCAAACACTCATTTTGAGAAGTTCTGTCTGGGAATAACCGAGAGTCTGACAAGCAACTTCATTTACATAGAAAAATTTGGCATCAGGACCCATAAAATAAACTGCATCGATAGCTGTATCTAAAGAAAACTGACTTAGTTCTAAAGCTTCCTCAGCCTGTTTGCGTTGGGTAATATTGTTAAGAATGCCAGATACCCCAATAATTGTCCCATTTTCATCTTGCACGATATTGGCCAACATTTCAGCCCAACAAAGCCCTTTGCCATTAGTAAGATAGAGTATTTCACATTCAAAGTCTAATTTTTTACCTTGCATTAAACCTTGGAATTTCTCTATAGCATCTTGGCGGTTTTCTAGATCAATATAGTCAATAAAGCTTTTTCCCAGAGTTTCTTCTACTGTAAACCCAGTAATTTTCTCCCACGCAGGATTCAGAAATGTCCATAAACCCGTTGTATCTGTTTGGAAAATCACCTCCTGAATATTCTCAATCACAGAACGATATTTATCTTCCTGTTTTACCAGAGCAATTTCTGCTTGTTCCCGTTCTATTATTTGGTGTCTTAAATTTGCTAAAGTCTCTTGAATTTGGGTAGCTATTTGGTTTAGACTACCATGGAGAATACCCATTTCATCATTGTGTTTAATATCAGAGTTTTGGTCTAATTCTCCTTCTGCTAGTGCTTGGGCAAGCTTAGTTAATCTTTGCAATGGAATACCAACCTGTCGCTGAAACAGAATCATTATGATTATTACTAAAATTCCACTTATAAGGAGAGAAATACTTAGTGTTTTAACAGCATTTTGGAATAATTCTGTTTTAATCTGTTCTAGTGAAACACCTACTCTTAATTCTCCAATGTATTGACCATTATTAATAATTTGACGATTAATTTCATGTATATTAGATTTTGTTTTTAGGTGATTAATAATTTGGAAATTACTGTTATTTTTGAAATTATTATCTTGAATAAATCTAGCGATTTCCGGATTTTCTAAATCGATATAACCTTTGAGCAGAGTTCCTTCGTAATTAACAATAGCACTGTAAATAATATCCCGCTCAAGAATAGTTTGTTTCATCAATATTTCCAGGGTGGGGGAGTCTGGTTTAACGATATCTTCCCCAGTGATAGCAATTAACAACTGGAGTTCATCCTTAGCTTTTTGGTCTAGTTTCTCTATTTGCCATTGCCAGTTATGTTTGATTAAGACTACTTCTGTTATTAAGTTAATGCTGATTAATATCAGACTTGTTATTCCTAAATAGCGAACTGCAATACTATTAAACCAGTTATTCTTCAGAGATTTTTGATTCATTATCATTACTTATAGGTATTGAAAAAAGAAGAAGGAAGATAAAAGTTGGGAAAAATGGATGGGGATACTTTCACCAAACCCCTCTGCCTATACTAACCTATAGTAATCCTAAATAGGTTGCGGGGAATCAAAAAGTAAAGAAAAAAAACTTAAACTCTTACCAGTTAAGAGTTAAGTATTCCCTGTTCCCTGTTTCCTAAAAAGCAGTAAGATTTTTGACAGTAATAAAATAGAATTGCTATATAATAGAAAAGATAATTTTTAAGTTTAATTATTTTGATTTGAAGCAAGTTGAAAGTTAAGTATCCCAATTTTTTAATCTTTGAGTTTTAGCTACTTTTGTTTCATTCCGCAAAATGTATTACTGTAATTATATCACATTTATTTCAGTTTTATAGATTTATTTTTGGGTCAATTAACTTCTGCTAAGAGCCTTGTATGGACAAAATTATTACTCTAAGCAAAAAAGCTGATAGTTGAATGCTAATTAGGAGCAATTACTTATAATTAAATATGAGTATATATCTTTTAATTTTTTTCAATGAACAATTATACAGTTGAATGAGGCAGAAAATTGAGGGTTAAAAATTCAGAAAATTTTACCGAATAATTAAGGTTTAAAGCCTCTCATGAGCAAGGAGAAACAAGCGGTCGTTAGCGGAGCATGACCTAGGATGGGATGGCGAGGTTTCCCGCTCTTGCAGAGCCGCGAACGCTTTTCATGTCGCGCAGCGTTAACGCGCGTTGTGCGGAACGCTAAACGCCAGATCCAATCGACCAAGAGAAGGAAAAATTTTCATGATTAGTCAATCCTCTCCTTGAAAAGAAGAGGTAATAATTAATTATTAATTATTAATTATTAATTGTTGAATTATTTTAGATCAGCATTCAGCGTTTAATATTAAATAACAAGGATAGAAATGATTTTTAGATGTAAGCATTTCCCTGCCGGAATGCTCCGCAAATAGCTAGCTCCCTGGTCAGATCTGATGTATGACAGCAATAACTGCTAAGATTAGCAATTGAACTATTATAAATACTTTTAATCCTCCCTCAATACTATCAATACTAATTCCACTTCTGGCTGACAATAAGTTAATCACGCTATGGTTAATAGCTGACAGGTAAATGCTTACTTTTAAATTACAAAAAATTATCTGTTAGAGAGTGTTTATAGCGCTACGCATTAAGGTTAGGACATTTATACATCCTGAAACCCTTTGACACTTTACTATTCCCTATTCCCTATTCCCTATTCCCTAGCGCGTAGCGCTATATCAACAAAATATTCAAGCTGGAACATCGCCATAAATGTAAATTAATAGCTAATTTTCCCCTTAAAAGGGTAGGCTTTCAACCTGAAGAATTAATAATTACAGCAGATTCCAGGTTAATGTGGTATAATTGAGAGAATGAATATTTTTTGCCTCTTCCCAAACTCCCCACCTCCCTACTCCCTGGAAACAACCCTACCTGACGAGGAGAGTAAACCGAACAGCAGAAATAACTTAAACTAAGAAAAAGTAAACATTCATAGTAATTCATTTTCTATGCCTCTATTAACCGAAAGAACTTTAGAAGTTGGACAAAAATTAGAAGGCTTTGAAGTAAAAGCCATTACTGACCTGAAGCAACAGCAGATGGTGGCATATCAACTAGAACATCTCAAAACAGGTGCCAAACTACTACACTTATATTCAGAAGATGCCGAAAATCTATTTTCAATTAGTTTTCCCACTCCCCCTCCAAATAGTACAGGAGTACCCCACATTTTAGAACATTCTGTACTAGCAGGTTCAAAAAAATATCCTGTACGGGAACCATTTTTTGAAATGCTAAAAATGAGTCCGGCAACCTTTATCAATGCCATGACCGGTCCTGACTGCACATATTATCCAGTCTCCAGTAAAGTCAAACAAGACCTATTCAACTTGGCAGAAGTATACTTTGATGCCGTATTCCATCCGCTGCTGACTGAAAATACGTTTAAACGAGAAGGACATCATCTAGCTCCTGCTGACCCCGAAAATCCAACAGGAAAATTAAAATTTACAGGGGTAGTTTACAACGAAATGAGTGGAGCTTTTTCTGACCCCGAACAAAGGTTAGAAAGTATTGCTAACCAGAGTCTATTTCCTGATAACATTTATGGTCTGGAATCCGGAGGCGACCCCAAAAATATTCCCGAACTCACTTACGAAGACTTCCGTGACTTCCATGCTAACTACTATCATCCCAGTAATGCTTACTTCGTTTTCTACGGCAATATTCCCACTCCCGAATATCTCAACTTTTTAGCCCAAAAATTAGAAGCTTTTGAAAGACGGGAACCCAATATTAATATTAATCCTCAGTCTCAATGGAGTGAACCTCAGTTCAAAGAAGAATCTTATCCTGTTAGTGCAGCAGATGAAACAACAGAGAAAACTTACATAATGCTCAAATGGTTGGTGGGAGATAGCACCAACTCTGACGAATGGGTAGCTTTAGATATTCTCAGTCGTATTTTATTGGGAAATGAAGCAGCACCATTGAAAAAAGCGATCGTTGAGTCTCAAATTGGTCAAGACTTACTGAGTTCTGGGGTAGATCGTGTTGGTAAAGAAACTACTTTCCATGTGGGTATTCAAGGCAGCGAACCAGACCGTGGTGAAACATTTACTCAGTTAGTCATCAATACCCTAGAAACAATTGCTGGTGGTGAAATTGAATCTAGTATCGTTGAAGCAGCATTTCAACAGGCAACCTATCAAAACCAAGAAATAGCTCGAATGTACCCTTTGCGGATGTTGTTCCGGGTGATGCAAACTTGGATTTATGGTAACGACCCATTGACCCTTTTACATATTGGTGATCGCCTCGCCGAATGTAAACAACGTTATGCTGAAAATCCTAACTATTTCAACGACTTAATTCGGGAAAAATTACTCAACAACTCCCACCGTTTGACTCTGGTCTTAAAACCAGACCAAGAATGGCAATCTAATTATGACCAAGAAGTAGTCGCACAAGTCGAACAGATACGTTCTCAATTAACTCCAGAACAACTAGAGCGCATCGCTACTGAAGCAGAGGAATTAGAAGTGGAGTCAGGAACTCCCAATGCTCCCGAAGAAGTAGCTAAACTGCCTCAACTACAAGTAAGCGACTTACCCGAAAAACCAGAACATATTCCTACTGATGTCGAAGAACTTGATGGTGGAGTTACACTATTACGGAATCATGTGTTGGCAAATGGAGTAAATTATTTACAACTAGACTTTAGTTTACGGGGGTTGCCCGAAGATTTGTGGTTGTACGTATCTAGTTATATAGATGCACTCCGGAAATTAGGTGCAGGAGAAATGAACTACGAACAGGTTGCTCGTGGAATAGCTTCTTATACTGGCGGAATTAATTTTCAATGTCAGTTGCGGACTTATGCTCAAGACGCCTATCGCCCTGTGTATGGGCTTCGTGTTACCATGAAAACCCTGGATGAACAGATTGAACCAGCATTAGAGTTGTTGCGGAATATGATTTTTGCAGTTAACCCCCGCGATACAGCTCGACTACGGGAAGTGATGATTCAGTCTCATGCTCAATGTAGTTCCGATTTGATTTACAATGGCATCTACACAGCTATGTTGCGAGCTAGTGCTGGCATGACATCAGAAGGTAAGATTAGCGAAATTGTTAATGGTTTGCCTCAACTGGAGTTGCTGAATAAAGTATGCGATCGCTTTGATGAGCATGGGGCAAATATGATGGCTAAGATTGAAACTCTCCGGGATTATATAGCAAATCAACCTTTGACTGCTAGTTTTACTGGTTCGGATAGTGCTTATGAAGTAGTACAGAAAAATCTTTCGGAGTGGGGGAGTCAGCAACAGCAACAAGAAGGAGATATTTTTCCTAGTCGCTTTGAACCAATTTACAATGTGAGGGAAGGTTTAGCAGGTCCAGTACAGGTAGCTTATTGCGTTCAGACTATGCCAGCACCTCACTTCAGTAACGAAAGAGCACCACTTTTAAGGTTAGGCGCTCATTTATTAGGTTTGGGTTATCTATTCAGTGAAATTCGTCTGAAGGGTAATGCTTACGGTGCAGGATGTAGTTACAGTGGTTTAGGAAAGACTGTTTCTCTGTATTCCTATCGCGACCCCCATGTTAGTCGTACTCTGGATGTATTTGCTGGTTTGATAGATTACCTCAAGGATGTAGATTGGACTCAGACTGATGTTGACCGGGCAATTATTGCTACAACTCAGGATGATTCTCCCGTGCTGCGTCCAGAAACAGCGACAAGTTTAGCTTTGGAACGTTATCTGACAGCGAAAACTGCTGAACTCAGGGAGGAACGTTATGAGCGATCGCTGAAAGCTACAGTGGTGGATGTGAAACAAACTTTATTGGATGTGTTTACTGCGGGGATGGAACGTAATAATATTTGCGTGATGTCTTCTCGCGAGAAATTAGAAGAAGCAAATCACCATCGGGAGGCAGATCCATTGAATATTTCTGATATTATGTAATCAGGAATATTAAACAAGAAACCGGGTTTATAATACAAATCCGGTTTCTATGCTTTAGATTTGAGAGCAGTTTTCATTAACATAGAGTACAGAGATTTGGGCTTAAAGGCAGAAAGAAGGTAGAGAGAGGGCAGAAGTTTCTCCGCAAGACGTGGGAGAAAGCTTATCGTGATGTGGTTGTGAAGGGTAAATTTAAACTCCAGTTATTCTGCTCAAAAATAAACTCACTGTAATCAGCTAAGTCATCAAGTCCTACTAAATTTAGCCAAATCTCTAAACTTAACCAGACTGTTATTCTGACCAATAAAGTTTTCCATCTAACTCGCATCGGAGTATTCTCCTCAAATCTCATCTGTGTGAATAACTGAAGTCCTCAGTGGGAGCGGTGAACTCCCACACTTGGATAATACAACTTAAAAATCGTTAATCTTTAATCCGATCAATCAGCAGAACATACCATGTATTTTGACCCACAATGCCATCAACTGCTAAAGACATATCTTTTTGGAATTGCTTGACAGCTTTTTCAGTGTTTGAACCAAAAATACCGTCTACAACTAGATTGCCATAACCGATTTCATTCAGGGTGATTTGCAGACTTTCAACATCATTACCCCTGCTATTCCGACTGAGAGTAGGAGGCACTAAAGCTTTCCAAGTTTGAGAACCAACAACACCATCCACTGTTAAATTTCGGTCTTTTTGGAACTGCTTAACTGCAGTGTCAGTGCGGGAACCAAAGATGCCATCTTCCACTAAAGAACCATAGCCAGCGTTATTCAGAAGCCGTTGGACTAAAGTCACATCAGAACCGATGCTTCCATTGCGTAAAATCGGTAAAGAAAAAGAACTTGAAACAGTCATTGTTAATTCTCCTGTATTGAGATAAGTGAGTATGAGAAATTAGATGGGTTTGATGAGGCACAAACCGCTTTCATTTAGGGCAAGACCTATTTAGAAGTCTGTTTCCGTGGGGTATACCGTACATGGTAGTGTAATAGATGAAACTCACTCAGACCAAAGATTCGGCTCCAAATCTGTGTTGATAATTAGGCAGAATTTGATTCATCATCATTTTGCCATCGCAGTTTCATCCTAAATATCACTAGATATTTACCACTACCAGTATTTTGGTTTTAATAAGTGTATTTGAAGATAGCATCACCCAACGCTTTCCATGTTTCAGGACCCACCACTCCATCTACTGTGATGTCAGGTGATGGAAAAGGAAAAATAGCGTTATAATTTGCTTGAAATTCAGTTACTATTTGTCGGCATTGATTATCGTACTGAGCATCAAATTTCACATTAGTTGTAATCAGAGATGGTCTACCTTGTTGCACACCAAACCAATAGATTGAGGATAGTAACTGTTCAAGAAAGCGAACAGCATCTCCGCTATCACCCTCTTTTAAAAGAGGTAAAGTTGATACAGTCATTGTTGATATAGCCATTTGAGAAAACTCCTTATTGCTTCATTACAAACAATAGTAACCAAGGTTTATTTGCAGTAACGAAAAATGACACTTAATTTCCAGTTGAATTTTAAATAAGACTTTCTCTCGAAATTTTCCATCACAACTGTGAATTCCCAATTCACTTCAAAACAAAAATCCAACTTTTATAGCCAAATTATTCACAATTTAACCTCCTCAGCGGAAAAATTGAAATAGCACTCAGCGGTCAGCTATCAGCTTCTAGCAGCTTGTGTAATGGGGGATACTTAAGAGAAGCCACTCCGCGTCTAGAAACCCCCACGCAAAGCGCACCACCCGCTTTTTCGCTCTATAGTGGGGGACTTAAACCCTTGGATTTTTAGCGCTCTAGCTAAATGCGCTCAAACTAATAGACATCTCCAAAAATAAAAAGTAAAGTCAATTATTATCCATAAATTATCAATTCCTCCTCCCTATTCCCTATTCTCTATTCCCTATTCCCTGTTCCCTGTTCCCTCTTTTCTGGAGATGTCTAATAGCTAATAGCTAGTTAACTGATAACTGATAACTGAAATGACTTCACTTAGACCTGACATTAGAAGGAGGAATTTGCTCAATATTAATCAAAGACTTAATCACCGACTTAACAACAGGAGCAGCAACCCTTCCCCCACTACCCCTAACAGGTTCATCAATAACTGCCAAAACTACATAACGGGGAGACTCCACAGGCAAAATACCCACAAAACTTGTAACTTTAGCACTCTTAGAATAACCCCCAGTTTCAGAAGCTTTTTGAGCCGTACCAGTTTTACCAGCAATTCGATATCCACGCAGTCTAGCTTTTTTACCAGTACCACCCTCAACCACCTTTTCCATCATTGCCAGAACTTTTGTGGTAGTGTCAGAAGAAAAAACCTGTTTAGGTTGTGGCAAAGGTAACTGCCAATATGGTTGCCCCTTACTATCAAATAATCCACGGACAACATGGGGTGTCACCAACTTCCCCCCATTTGCTAAAGCTGCATTCAGTTGTGCTAGTTTCAGCGGTGTCAGAGAAAACCCCTGACCAAAAGCAGTAGTCGCCGCTTCCACTGGCACCATTAAAAACTGGTTTCTACCCTTCAAAATGCTAGCTGCTTCAAAAGGTAAGTCTGTGCCAGTAGTATCCTCTAATCCTAGACGTTTGAGACCATCATAAAAAACAGCTCGTGGCATTTGTTCAATAATTTTAACCATACCGATATTACTAGAATGTTTAATAATCTCAGTTACACTCCGGGCACCACCGCCACCACCAGAATTAAATATAGACCAAGTGCCAATTACCATTTTACCTGTATCGTAAAATACACTATCTTCTTCAATCGCTCCTACCTCTAAAGCTAAGGCCACATTTATTGGTTTAAAGGTCGAACCTGGTTCATAAACATCTGTTACGGCCCAATTCTTGAACAATGTCACGTCATAGTTATAGTATTGATTAGGGTCATAAGAAGGTTCTGATACCAGAGATAATATAGAACCATCAGCAGCGTCCATTACTATGACAGTACCTCGCTTGGCCTCATATTCTTCTAACTGTTTTTGAAGTATTGTTCGTACCGATCGTTGTAAGCGAGAGTCAATAGTTAGGTGTAGGGAAAGGTCATCTAACTGTAAAAAACCTGTGGTTAGTTTATCAGGTACCAGAGCGCCTTTGATTAAGCGCCGAAATTGGATTGTTTCTATAGAGCGTTCTAAGAGATTTTGTTGACTATATTCAATTCCCGCTTGACCTTTGCTTTCTCCATCTACATATCCTACTACTTCAGCTACTAATTCTTTCTGAGGATAGAGGCGTTGTGGGTGTTGAATTAATTCTAAGCCATCAACAAATAAATCATTAATTTTATTTGCAGTTTCTTGGGATATTAAGTCGGCAATTTTTATACCTGTTTCTCTTTGATTAAATATTTGGAGTAAGTCATTAGAAGTTAGGGTTTTTTCCAAATTTGCTCCTTCTAGAACAGTTGATAATTGGTAAGCAACTTCTTGTTTGGAGCGGTTAAAAATTTTGGGGTGAGCATAGAGAGTGTATGCTACTTTATCAATTGCTAAAACATTGCCGTTTCTATCAACTATTGGTCGTCTGGGAATGAAAGGATTTGATTGTACAGTTTGCTGTTGTTGGGCTATTTTTTGTAATGCTTTGCCCTGCACCACTTGTAAACGAAATAGGTTAATTATTAATCCTACTAAGCCTAACATTAGAAGTATCCAGACTTGGTAAAGTCTCGATGTTCGACATTTTTCAGGGTTTTCTTTAGAGGGTGTTAATAGTGATTTTTGACCATTATTTCTGACATAATTTGTTTCGCCTTGAGGGTTTTTATTTTTAAGATGAGAAGTAGATTTTTCTGTTTGTTTGCGGTTGAAAGACCTACGACGAAGTTGGGAATTTGAAGGATAGTTAGAAGTAGCCATTTCAGTGATTTTAGGGAATAGGGAATAAGGAACAGGGAACAGAGAACAGGGAATAAAAATACAAAAAGATAACTGTATCTCACGAGCTTGAGAAACGCTATACTTTTGATTTTTAACTTTTAACTTTGATTAATTCTTACTTTTGAATTTTGAATTTTGAATTTTGAATTTTTCAATGAAGTTGGGAATTTGAAGGATAGTCAGAAGTAACCATTTCAGTGATTTTAGGGAATAGGGAATAGGGAACAGGGAACAGAGAACAGGGAATAAAAATACAAAAAGATAACTGTATCTCAC
>NZ_JBNHEP010000248.1:27860-35171 GCF_050015995.1 Dapis brunnea BLCC-M229
TTTTAACTTTTAACTTTGATTAATTCTTACTTTTGAATTTTGAATTTTGAATTTTAACTTTTTCAATATCCCACTGGTGTTTTGAAGAGATATTTATGACCTGAACTAGATTCTAGATAAGGTTGAGGAGGATTAGGAGCAGGACGTGGAGGTGCTGGTTCTAAAAATATTCTCTTGACAGAATCTCGTGAAGTTAAACCACTGTCAGAAGTTGATGCTTGTTCAGCTATATGATTTTTTAAGAGTTCATTAGCAACACTTATCTGCTGTTCTTTTTGTCTAAGTTTTTGTAATTGTTGATATTCTGTTGTCCATTTAGACTGGCCATAAATTGTTAAGCCATAAAAGGCCACACTCGCACTTGCTAATAATACCGCGACAATGGATGAAGTGAATTGCGTCGCTATCAAAGATTTTAACCACAGAGGTTTGGACTGGGGTAGGGATATGACTTGATCCTGGTTCTGTGCTTGAATTGTTTGTAAGTCTGTACCCTCTTGAGAGGTATAGTTACCATCAGATAAATTTTTTTCTGTTGGTTTCTGTCGGCGAGTTGATTTTTTTGAGATGACAGAAAAATTATTTTTTGTGGACTTATTGCTTGAGGTTGGAAATGTACTTCTAACTGCGACCATATAGTTTACCTAATACTCACATCTATAATAATTACAAAATACAATAGTATTTACTCTGGAGTAAATGTTTTAACTTCTTGCTCAAATTAAAATTAAAATTTTTAATATCTATTAGCTTCTCAACTATTTGATTGATAGTTTTACTTCTATTCACTACCTTCTTATTTCTGTCAAAAATTTTATTATTATATCAGATAATTTTAATTCCTGGTCAAAAATTTTGAGGATCAAACTATTAAATCGTCATACTAATATAGCAGTTTAGTTATTATTTAATTGATAACAATCTATTGAGGATTGCTAAGTAGCTATGCCAAGTTAATTACACATCTTGTCTATCTCCTCTTGTATGAGTACCTGCCTCAACTAGGAAATTTATTTTGCATGACTACTTATAACAGTTTTTATTTAGGAAGACTACAGCAGGAATTACATGGAACGTCCCGACAAGGATTGTAGTTCTTACAAGTGTGTTCTATCTTTCTGAAAACTGGTAGTTATAGTATATGTAAGAACTTTTGAATTCGTACTTAAGGAAGCAGAATAGAGAAAGAAATGATAACTTTTAAGACGAAAATGATATAATGTCTATTCTTTGTTACTGACTCCTGACTCCTGACTCCTGACTCCTGACTCCTATGATCCTCTAGAGCTACATATTTGTATACTTATGCTAATTGTATGAAACGAAACACTTTGTTTCATAACTATTAATCGTTTCAAAAGCACTTGTCATGGTAAAAAGGTGACAGTCGGGCATCATCGACTAGCATAACTTCCCCATATTGTGGCATTCTTAATAAATTGTTAACAAAAATATATTGACAAAAATGACAATTTCTGTGGATCAAGTCAACCAAATAGTTTGGAATCATCATCACGACCCCTTTGAAGTCCTCGGTGCCCATCAGATAGAACAAGATGGCAAAACTGTGACAGTAATCCGAGCTTACCAACCAAATGCTGAAGCTGTCTCAGTCATCTCACCAATAGACCGCGAAGAATACCCTATGCAGTCAGTCCATAACCCTCATTTCTTTGAATGTGTTATTGACACCCCGGAACTGGCCAACTATCAACTTAAAATTAAAGAAGGAGAACACGAACGAGTCATCTACGACTCCTACGCTTTCCGCTCTCCGAAACTCACAGACTTCGACCTTCAACTCTTTGGAGAAGGAAACCATCACCGCATCTACGAAAAACTAGGGGCACATATCACTGAAGTTAACGGAATCAAAGGAGTCTACTTTGCTGTTTGGGCACCCAATGCTCGTAATGTTTCAATTTTAGGAGACTTCAACCATTGGGATGGTCGTAAACACCAAATGCGGAAAGGACACACAGGAGTTTGGGAACTATTTATTCCCGATATTGGCCCTGGAGAACACTATAAGTATGAGGTCAAAAACTGGGAAGGACACATCTATGAAAAAAGCGACCCCTATGGATATCAACAGGAAGTAAGACCCAAAACAGCTTCCATTGTTGTAGATCTAGACTCCTATACTTGGAACGACCAAGAATGGATGGAGAAACGTCGCCATACCGACCCTCTCACTCAACCTATTTCTGTCTATGAATGCCACCTTGGTTCTTGGATTCATGCTGCTTCTGCTGAACCAGCTAAACTACCAAATGGGGAAACTGAGCGTGTAGTTCAAGTATCCGAACTCAAACCAGATGCTCGTTTTCTTACCTACCGAGAATTAGCAGATCGTCTGGTTTCCTACGTTAAAGATTTGGGCTATACTCACATTGAAATGTTACCTGTGGCAGAACATCCTTTTGATGGTTCTTGGGGTTATCAGGTTACAGGATTTTTTGCCCCTACCTCTCGCTACGGTAATGCCGAAGATTTCATGTACTTTGTGGATAAATGCCATGAAAATGGTATAGGCGTAATTGTAGACTGGGTACCGGGACATTTTCCCAAAGATGGACATGGTTTGGCTTTCTTTGATGGTACTCACCTCTATGAACATCCAGACCCCCGCAAAGGCGAACACAAGCAATGGGGTACTTTAGTATTTGACTATGGTCGTAATGAAGTTCGTAACTTCCTAATTGCAAATGCACTTTTCTGGTTTGAAAAGTATCACATTGATGGTTTCAGGGTAGATGCGGTTGCTTCTATGGTTTACCACAACTATATGAGACCTGATGGTGAATGGGTTGCTAATAAATATGGAGGTGTAGAGTATATCGAAGCTGCTGATTTCCTCCGTCAAGTTAATCACTTGATTTTTGGTTATTATCCAGGCGTTCTTTGTATTGCAGAAGAATCTACTGCCTGGCCAATGGTAACTTGGCCTACTTATGTTGGTGGTTTGGGTTTCAACTTCAAGTGGAACATGGGTTGGATGCACGATATGCTTGACTATTTTGAAATGGACCCTTGGTTCCGACAGTTCCACCAGAATAATGTTACTTTCAGTATTTGGTATCACCACAGTGAGAACTATATGTTAGCTCTGTCTCACGATGAAGTGGTACATTGCAAGAGCAATATGTTGGGTAAGATGCCTGGGGATGAATGGCAGAAGTTTGCTAATGTCCGGGCGTTGTTTGCATATATGTTTACTCACCCTGGTAAGAAAACTATGTTTATGGGGATGGAGTTTCCTCAGTGGGGTGAATGGGATGTTTGGGGCGATTTAGAATGGCATTTGCTCCAACATGATGCTCACCAAGGGATGAAGCGATTTTTCCGGGATGTGAATCAACTCTATCGTTCTGAACCTGCTTTGTATGAACAAGATTGTAACGAGGAAGGATTCCAGTGGATAGATTGTAGTGATAATAATCATAGTGTGGTGTCATTTATTCGTCGCGCTAAAGATGGGAAAGAGTTTGTGGTAGCGGTTTGTAATTTTACTCCTCAACCCCATAGTCATTATCGTATCGGTGTACCTGAACCAGGGTTCTATACTGAAATATTTAATAGTGATGCTGGTAATTATGGTGGCAGCAATATGGGTAACTTGGGTGGTAAGTGGACTGATGATTGGTATTTCCATAATTATCAACAGTCTTTGGATTTATGTTTGCCTCCTTTGGGTATTTTGGTGTTTAAGTTAGACAAGGAGAAAACTCTGGCAATGATGCAGGAATCTGAGGATGTTGAAACTGTGGAAACTGAAACTGTTTCTGAAGAATAAATTCTCTCAATAAAAACCAAGGCAAAATTGAGAAGGTTGGTAGTTGAATTTTTAATTAATACTGCCAACCTTTGTTTATAGGAATGTAAGCATTTAGCTGTTAGCCGATCTATCAGCTATGAGTATTAAGTTATAATTAAACCTTGTAGTAGGGCTTTAGCCCTATCTATACTTAGGGCTAAAGCCCTACTACAAACCAAAACTTTTCGCGTTTAATGTTTATTAGCAAAATAGTATCGGTTTATTTGCGGTTCTTTTTTTTCGGTTTTGCTATTTGGATGGTAGCTTTCTATTTTTTGTTTTCAACTCCTATGACTGCAGTTTCTCCTCAAGATTTACCTGCTCTGAAATCTTATCCTCTACCAGAAACTTTGGCGCAATGGCAAGACCCCAGTAATAGTGGTGATTATTTTAATCAAATTGAAGTTCAGGATGTAGGTTATCTAATTTGGTCGCAGTTTCCTATTAAGGTTTATGTTGAATCTTCTGATCGCGATGAGTCTCGGTCTCGTCAATGGGTTAAGAGCGTGGTAGATGCTATTTGGGAATGGAATATTTATTTACCTTTGCAAGTGGTAGATAACCCAGAAGTTGCTGATATTAAAATTTTTAAGAAGCGACCTCCCTTGACACCAGGAAAATTAAGGGCGCGTTCGGCAGAAACTCGCTATCAGTTAGATCGAGATGAGAATGGTGTTTTATCTCATAATTTTGTAATTTGGTTGAGTCCTATGCAAGTAGGTAAATACTTGCCTGCTGCTGCTCGTCACGAGTTTGGTCATGCTTTGGGTATTTGGGGTCATAGTCCTGAGAAAACTGATGTTATGTATTATTCTCAGGTGGCAGAACCTCCTCCTATTTCATCTAGGGATGTTAATACTCTGAAAAAGATTTATCTACAAACAACTAGAATAGGTTCCAAGTTTCCTTTTTCCTCAGATAACTAATACTACCGGAAATATAATCATATAAGTATTTTTTGTCAACAGCCAAAACAATTACATTATAGCAGAAAGTGATATTTTCTGTCTTCAGAAAAATATCAATATTTGTTGATATGTACCTATCTTTATCTAATCTTTACAATTTGACCTTGTTATTTAAAGATTTGGTAAAGATAGGTAAAATTTATTGTTTTTTTGTCAAAAACAATTAATAATAGTAATTGTGAATTTCAACTAAGTTATAGCAACCTCAACTAACTAGTTTATATATCTGCTATGTGTTTTGCAGTCAACCATAGCAGATTTTTATTTTGATCGTATCCTATATTTATTGAGAGACAAATACAGTAACTGCGGCCACCGCAATTAACATCTCATCATTTTTATCTTCCAACTCAGCGATAGCTCGACCCTGCACCACCATCCCCCCATCTTCGACACTTATACTTTTCTGGCCAAAAGGCAATACAGCTAAAACCTCTTCTACCCGTACCTGTTCCGGGTAAGGTACAGCCACCTGTACTTCTACAATCATTTCATTGGGATGACTTAAACCTGCTACTTCCCAAACACCAGGCAAAGCATTATGGGCGATGGCATTTCTGACAGCTCTAGCTGCAGCAACTGTTGGCTCCTGACCATGTTGGTCTACACCCATTCCCATTTCAATAATTAAACGTTTTCTGGTCATAAACACCCTAAATTAACTACAGTTTCTTCATAATCAGGACTTACGCAGAGCCACCATATCTAGTAGGGGTTAACGGCAGTTAACCCCTACATATTGTGTATAATTTAATATGCATGACTTTAGTCCTGATAATAATAGAATCACCAGGAATTTCCCAGTGATTCTATTATCTCATTGAGGTTTAAGAATAACCTATTATTTTTTGTTCCTTATTTTTTAACGTAGGAAGAAATCATCAGCACTAATTTGTGCATTATTAGTTAAGGTAGCAAAATTAGCACCCGTACCTAAACCAGCAGCACTACCATTAGCATTATAGAACAAGTTACCATTTGCACTGTTGTAGACAATAAACGCATTAGAAGTTTCTGCCGCTGCATTAGTGGTAACTACTGCAAATTCTGTTGCAACACTGAAACCATCACCTTGAATACTGGTAAGAGCAGCAAAAGTTGTTTTATCCAACAGAATAATATCTTGATCTACAACAAAATCAGTAATTTCGTCTGTACCCACATCTGCTTGAGTAAACTCTTCATTGGTATTGAAAATAAAGCGGTCAATACTTGCTCCACCAGTTAGTACGTCGTTACCTGCACCACCATTGATGCGATCGCGACCGATGCCACCACGGAGGGTATCATCACCATCACCACCAAGGATTATATCAAACCCAGGACGACCGATCAAGAGATCGTCACCAGCACCTCCCAGGATAAAGTCGTTACCAAAACCACCGTTGAGAGTGTCTTCTCCATCACCACCATTCAGGCGATCGTTACCACCGTTACCTGTAATCAGATCGTCATCATCACCACCACGGAGGGTATCATTACCACCAAGACCTTGTATGGTATCATCCCCTCCCAAACCATTGAGGATATCTTGACGTTGAGTGCCAACAATGAAGTCGTCCGTATCACCTGCTGCGATACCAACAAAAGTAAAGTTACTCACATCTAGGTTAATTTCGGCATCAAAGGTGGCGACTATTTCTAAAGTGTTTCCTTGGAAGAAAGTCAGCACAGTTTCATTGTCTGCATTAACGTAAGTAGCAAATACACCACTATTGTTAACATTAAGTTCCTGTAAACGTGCTTCTATTTCTGTTAGAGAAGTAAATTCTTGAGTTAATTGAATCAGACCTACGTTACTAGAAACACTTGTACTTGACTCGTTTACAGTCACCTGAATGAAGCTACTGTTTTGGAAATTTCCAAATATTCCTCTTTGAAACTGAAGTACATTTGTCTCTATATCAAAGTTAGTGATAGTGCTAGTTTCTACCACTGAACCAAATAAAATAGTACCAACTAAATTAGCATCAATTTGTGTTCCTGCAGTTGCGGTGGTTACTTCAGTAAAGTTAAAGTTACTCTGAGTTAGCTCTACTTGAGATGTAAACCGACTAACAATTTCTACTTGAGTGCTACTTTCTGCAAATGCTAGTACGCTACGACCTTGCTGGTTAGTATATTGAACAAATACTGGGTTGCTTACTTCTAAACTAGCTAGGAATACTTGTAGTTGTTGTATTGAGTTAATCTGTTGTTCAATAACCAGTAAAGTTTGGCCCTGGATATCAGCATTGGTGGTTGACTGAGTGACAACTGTACTGCTGAAGTTTGTATTAGTTATACCACCAAACTGTAATGAATTGAATGATAATGAGTCTGACTCACTAAAGCCAACAACAGTAGCACCAGCTTCCTCTATGGAATTGAACTGAATTACGGTTTCAACTTCACTGTTGACTACAATTGTTGTATCTGAGTTACTGATGACAATATTGACATCTGGGGTATCATCCTCGTCGTCCTCATCATCCTCATCATCCTCATCATCCTCATCATCCTCATCATCCTCATCATCCTCATCAT
>NZ_JBNHEP010000248.1:35271-35688 GCF_050015995.1 Dapis brunnea BLCC-M229
CCTCATCGTCCTCATCGTCCTCATCATCCTCATCATCTTCATCATCCTCGTCCTCAAAGTCTAAGTTCTCAACAGAGAAATCACCAATTTCTTCCAACTCTACTTCAAAGTCTTCTACTACTTCTAACTCAGTACCATTGAACAATACTAACTGAGTACGACCTTCAATATTTGCTAATAGTAGAACTGAACGATCGCCTACTAGACTTACCAGACGTTGTTGCAGAAGTTCAAAACTAGCAAAAGTTTCTTCTTCAAAAATCAAGAAACTTTCTTGCACTTGTTGGTTAAAGTTAGCAGCAATATTTATGCTGGTAAAAGTTTCTACTGTGAGATTAAGTTCTGTTAGTATCTCAATATCTATTTCTAGCTGCTCTGTTGTGATATCAAATGGTGTGAACAAGTCTAAGCTCTCAA
>NZ_JBNHEP010000248.1:35788-84114 GCF_050015995.1 Dapis brunnea BLCC-M229
CATCGTCCTCATCATCCTCGTCGTCCTCATCATCCTCGTCGTCCTCATCATCCTCGTCGTCCTCATCATCCTCAAAGTCCTCATCATCCTCAAAGTCCTCAAACTCTAAGTTATCAACATCAAAATCACCAATATTTTCTAACTCTACTTGAAAATCTTCAACAATCTCAAACTCAGTACCATCGAACAATACTAACTGGGTGCGACCATCAATATTAGCTAATATCAGGACTGAACGATCTACCACCAGACTTACTAGACGTTGTTGCAGAACTTCTAAACTGGCAAAAGTTTCTGACTCAAAAATCAATAAACTTTCTTGCACTTCTTGGTTAAAGTTAGCTGCAATATTAATGCTAGTGAAATTTTCTAATGCGATATCTAGCTGAGTTAGTATTTCCTGGTCAATTTCTAGCTGCTCTGTTGTGATATCAAATGGTGTGAACAAGTCTAAGCTCTCAATAGAGAAATCACTAATATTTTCCAGCTCTATTTCTGTGATCATATCAAATTCACTACCATCGAAAAAGACTAACTCAGTAGTACCTTCGATCTCAGCGAGTATTAGAACCGAACGTTGACCTACCAGTACTGCCAGTCGTTGTTGCAGAATTTCTAGACTCGCAAAAGTTTCTTCCCCAAAAATCAGGAAACTTTCTTGAACTTGTTGGTTAAAGTTAGCAGTAACATTGAAATTGGTAAAAGTTTCTGCTGTGACACCTAATGATTGTAAGACACTAGCATTAATTTCTACTACATCACCATCATCGTCCTCGTCATCCTCATCGTCCTCGTCATCCTCATCGTCCTCATCATCCTCGTCGTCCTCATCATCCTCGTCGTCCTCATCATCCTCAAAGTCCTCATCATCCTCAAAGTCCTCAAACTCTAAGTTATCAACATCAAAATCACCAATATTTTCTAACTCTACTTGAAAATCTTCAACAATCTCAAACTCAGTACCATCGAACAATACTAACTGGGTGCGACCATCAATATTAGCTAATATCAGGACTGAACGATCTACCACCAGACTTACTAGACGTTGTTGCAGAACTTCTAAACTGGCAAAAGTTTCTGACTCAAAAATCAATAAACTTTCTTGCACTTCTTGGTTAAAGTTAGCTGCAATATTAATGCTAGTGAAATTTTCTAATGCGATATCTAGCTGAGTTAGTATTTCCTGGTCAATTTCTAGCTGCTCTGTTGTGATATCAAATGGTGTGAACAAGTCTAAGCTCTCAATAGAGAAATCACTAATATTTTCCAGCTCTATTTCTGTGATCATCTCAAATTCACTACCATCGAAAAAGACTAACTCAGTAGTACCTTCGATTTCAGCGAGTATTAGAACCGAACGTTCGACTACTAGCGCTGCCAGTCGTTGTTGCAGAATTTCTAGACTCGCAAAAGTCTCTGACTCAAAAATCAAGAAACTTTGTTGAACTTGTTGGTTAAAGTTGGCTGCAATATTGATACTGCTAAAAGTTTCCGCTGTGACACCTAATGATTGTAAGACGCTAGCATTAATTTCTATTAGATCGCCATCGTCCTCATTGCCACCTATGATAAAGATATTATCTGTATCAATTTCTACATCGGTTTCTTCATCAGTAGATAAGGTAGCAATAACTTCAACTGTACCCTCTCGTGAAAAAGCGAAAACAGTATTGTCTGACTCATCGGTGTAAGTCAAGAAAATAGAGTCAGTTATTTCCAACTCAGTTAATCGTATTTCGACTTCTTCTATAGAAGCAAATATTTGGTCAATAATTAGAAAATTAGCACCTTCTACCTGTTCAGCAGTGGTAAATACTGAAACTAATGCTCTTGTTAAATCTTCATTTGTCAGATCGCCAAAATCTTCTGACCGTAATTTTATAATGTCTGTATTATCGTCAAAGTCTTCAATTGTAAATCCGCCTTCAATTGTTTCAAGAATGAAGAATTCATCAGGATTATCTGTAGCAGAAACAATATTATCAGCTGTTGTTACTTCGATTTCATTGAAGAGACTTAGGTTAACACTACTAAATAATTCTATATTAGATATAATTCGATCGAATTCTTGGATAATAGTAATTCCTTCTTGACTACCATCTGAGAATAGTAAAACAGTTTGCCCCTCAATGTTGGCAACAGATAGAGCAGCATTATTACCAACAAGAATGCTTAATCTTTGAGCAAAAACTTCTATGCTGTCAAATTCTTCTTCTGAAAAAAGTAGTAATTCTTCTGTTACCGGAGCGACATCATCAGCACCTATAACAACGCTGGTTAGAGTCTCTAAAGTAACTCCTAATTCTTCAAGTATAGATACACTAATTGATACTTGATTTTGATTACTAATGAAGTCATCTGTACTAATATTCAGGTTGTCAATTGTAAATGCTTCGAGATTAGATACTGTTTCGTACTCAGTAATAATGTCTACTTCATCACCATCAAACGATGCTAAAAATGTGTTCTCTGCTGTACTGAATAAAAATAAAACTGTGCTGCTAAATTCAATATTTACTAACAGTTGTTGCAGTGCTGTAATATCTGTTATCTGTTGTGAAATAACGAAAAAATTAGCATTAAGGTCTATATTACTTCCATCAGTTATTAATATTTCAAGATTTTCTAAGCTAATGTCTAGTAATTCCAGTACAGATGATTCAACGCTGATAACTCCTCCTGTACTAAAATCAATTCCTGTACCATCATCATTGAATTCAGGAGAGTTAACTGTTACATACTCAAAATTCTCAGGACTTAATTCTCCTTTTTTGACTGAGACTCTGGCAAGAATATCAGTTACATCACCTCGGAGGTAAGCTAATGTACCTTTTTTACCATTGTCGTCTTCATCAAAAAAGATAATAGTTGGGAAGTTTTCATTGATGTTGACACCATCTAATAAATTTGGGTTACTTAGTGAGGTAGCTACTTCATCATTATCAACATTAGTAAATGTAACAAAATTTATCCCGCCACTGTTATTGGGGTCAAATACTTCTCCAAGAAGACCAATAGTATCATCATCAGCTTCTAGATCGCTAATTTCATCTATACCTTCACCAATAGCTGTATAAACAAAGATGTCATCACCCGAACCTCCACGGAGTTTATCATCACCTAAACCTCCAACAAGAATATCATCTCCTTTCTTACCTTCGAGAGTATCATCACCATCATCACCCAAAATCAAATCATCACCATCATCACCCTTGATTTTATCATCACCACTACCACCAGAAATACTATCCTCATCTTTTCCACCTTTAATATCATCATCACCTTCTTGACCGAAAATCAAGTCATTATCATCATCACCATCTATCTTGTCATCACCAGTACCACCAAGTATGGTATCATTACCGTCATCCCCTTCTAGGTCATCATCATCTGATCCACCATCAATAAAGTCATTACCATCTTTACCATCAAGCTTATCTTCATCCCCACGACCACGGATAATATCATCTTCTTGGGTACCTTTGATATTATCTGTTCCGTTTGAACCAAAGAATTGAGCCATTTGTTTTTTTTCTCCTTACTAAAATCAATGCAAATTTGGAATTTTTGGCACAGCAACCTAATTTTTGACAAAAAAAATTATTAGTCAAGATTAGACCAATATTATTTGGCATATTTACTTTTCTTTTCTTGCCTCAGAGCTAGTAAAATTCCTAGGTATTACTGTTTTTATCAATGACATTCCGTATAGACATAACTAGAAATATCTAGAGAATGTTCTACTTTTTTTCTATTCCAATGCACCCTTAAATTTATTTCTCTATATCATCTTAGCCATTGCGGTCAAAAATGACAACTTTATTTATTACAGTTAATACTTTTCTATTACAGTTACCCTGAATCCTTAGAATTTAAAACCCTTAAAGCTCTTAAAACCCTTAAGTTAGTCTGATGTGATAATTTTTCCGTTCTAAATTTATCAACCAAAATTTGTAGATTGACGCAATATAAAAGTATTTGTTCCCACTCCAACAATAAATGTTTATAATCTCATCAATCTTGAAAAGCAGATTCCACTATCAAACCAGAAGAAAAATATTGACTTAGTAAAGGATTGATGATATTATCCAATTTCAAAAATATTTATAGTATCTATATTGTGGTAGAACTCAAAATTTTGATCGCTTTCTATTGATTAAAAATTACATTGATACAACTGTAAAAACTAGCAAAACACTTATTGTTTGATTATAGCAGTTATTTAATCTATGAGGTACAGTTTTAGATCTCCCGCGCTCCCCTTAACAAGGGGGGAGTCTTCAAAGTTCCCCTTTCTAAGGGGGATTTATATCATGTTCGGATAATCACTTATAATAAAGTATATGGTTTGTAGTAGGGCAAGAGCCCGAACTGTAGATACGGCTCTTGCCCTACTACGAACTTTAATTATAATAACTATTTAACCGAACATAATATTATTCGGTAAATGTGCCTCATAACTGTGGGAATTGCTTATAGTTAACCCCAAAATAAAAAAGATATGACAGAATCAATCGCAAAGGTTAGAAAAGCCGTAATTCCAGCAGCAGGTTTTGGTACACGGATGTTTCCTGGAACTAAAGTTGTGAAAAAAGAACTATTTCCCATTATCGACAAGGATGGTAGGGCAAAACCAATCATTCAAATAATTGTTGAAGAAGCAATAAGTGGTGGAATAGAGGAAGTCGGAATAGTTGTACAAAAAAGCGATATCCCACTATTTACAGATTTTTTCCAAGCTCTCCCCAGTTATTATCAAAAGCTCTCTCCGGAAAAACAACAATATTGTCAATATTTACAAAATTTAGGTAGAAAAATTACTCTCTTAACTCAATCCGAACAAGCTGGTTATGGTCATGCTGTTTTCTGTGCTAAAGAGTGGGTGGGAGATGAACCTTTTTTGCTATTACTGGGAGACCATATTTATGCTTCTGAGGTCAAACAATCTTGTACAAATCAAATTTTACAAGTCTACGAACAAGCGAATAAAAGTGTAATTGGCGTGAGAATTATTCCAGGAACAGAAATACATCATTATGGTTGTATTAGTGGAAATTTAGTTGCCGACGGTCTAATTAATATTGATACAATTTATGAAAAACCAGAGCTGAATTTTGCCAAAGAAAGACTTCATGTATCAGGGATGAAAGAAGATGAATTTTTAGGAGTTTTTGGGATGTATGTCTTAATAGCAAAAATATTTGATTATCTAGAAGAAAACATCAAACAAAATACTAGGGAAAAAGGAGAATTTCAACTAACATCTTGTTTGGATAAATTGCAAAAAACAGAAGGAATGACTGGGTATTTAGTGAAAGGGCGATGTTTTGACACTGGGATGCCAGATGTGTACTTGCAGACAATGATTGATTTTCGTAATGCTTGAGAGTATTATTGTATAGCGCTATGCACTAGGGAATAGGGAATAGTATACTGTCAAAGGGTTTCAGGATTTATAAATGTCCTAACCTTAATGCATAACGCTATAGAGAAAAATATGGAAACTAGGAAAAACTTAACTATGACTTATTTTGGGATTCTTTGTCCGGGATCGACTAGACTATTGAAGCAGCAGTCAGCACTCAGCAGTCAGCAATCAGCTTTTCTGGCGTGTATAATGGGGGATTATTTCCCCCCAAAAAAGCGCACCACTAATTTTTTCAAATATAGTGGGGGACCGTTACCCTCGGATTTTTAGCTGTTCACGTAGTTACGACCCAGGAGGCTAGCTAAATGCGCTCAAGCTAATAGCTAGTTAAAAAAAATACTGCCCTTAGGTCATTTCAGTTATCAGTACCTCTAGCTTCAGCTAGAGGTACTGATACAGCAGATTTCGGACAAATGATGTACAAAGTTGAATAGTAAAACTCTTGTGGTACGTGTATCTTGGTCGCCAAATATGTAGCTCATAAAAGCGGGAAGTGCTGTAACTGAAATGACTAGTGCACGATTGCGGAAATAACTGACCAGTTACAAAATGCTAAAAGCCTTACTAAACAATACTTTTGACTGTCTTGAGTTCGTCTTACATTCTGGAGGGGCTGTGTGCGGAATTACTTCCGCACTTTATACGCCCCGTAGGAAACCTCAGAATTACGCACTCGCTTTTAACTTCCGCGTAGCGGCACTAGCTTCTCACTGAACCCAAAAGAAACTCCCCAACGGAAGATTCTTCATAATAATCTAACCCTGTTATCTTAGCAAAATTATCTGAATCTCCAATTCCCAAAGCACAGGGAGCTAAGTGCATTCCTGTTGCCATCACATAAAAAGTTTGATACAACACACCAACGTGCTTCAATATCAAAGCATAAGCAATTGATTCATATTTCCAATATAGTCGTCCAAACCTAGCTGTTATTACCAACAAAACTTGAGGTTTGTCTTGTTCACCACTAGATTTATAAGCACCCTCTATCAACTCCTCCACATCTGAATTCCAATCTGAAATTTGATAGAGACAATGCTCTAATGGTTGATAGTGATAGACTCCTGCTTCTAACCCTTGACAACGGTTAACCACTGGATAAATTTCCAATTCATAAATTGCACCGCCACAAGGATAGGGACGATAGCTGAAATGCCATGTACCGAATTCTTCTGTTTCCATTGTCTCTATTTTCTTAATTCTGGCGCAACAATACATACGAACATTTCATTAATAAGTGCTATAATTTAACTAAATGAGAACGCAGACAGTATTAAATTGATAGTCTATAAACTTAAAAACTATGCCCAATAATCCTTATTACAATCTTACTGTTAACGAACAAAATATAATCATCAAGCTTGACAAAAAAACAACTGATTATCAACAACTAATACAACTACTAAATCATCTTGAACTAGAGGCAATAAGTCAGAGCAGTCAGCTCACTGAAGAAGTAGCTTCTGAATTAGCAAATGAAATTGACTCTGCCGTTTGGTCTAAAGTTAAATCTAAACTTTTTAATTCATAAACTATGATTAAAAAAAAAGCACCTATTATAGTTGATACAAATATTTTATTTTCAACATTGCTCAAAGAAAAATCCAGTTTTAGTGAGTTACTACTAAGCTCAAATTATGACTTTTTTATCTGCGAGCAAGTGCTAGTAGAATTATTTAAGCGTAAGGAAAAAATACTAAAAGCTAGTCAATTAACTGAAGAGGAAATTATTAAGATTTATCAGATACTGCTCAAACGTATTAATCTCTAT
Organism: Dapis brunnea BLCC-M229; assembly: GCF_050015995.1. NCBI lineage: Bacteria > Bacillati > Cyanobacteriota > Cyanophyceae > Oscillatoriales > Microcoleaceae > Dapis > Dapis brunnea. The sequence goes on from NZ_JBNHEP010000248.1 coordinate 42,988, forward strand.
AAAGAAGACTTGATTTTAGCCGAAAATTTAGTAACAGCATATCAGTTGTGCCAGGATATTGATGAAACTGATACTCCTCATATAGCTCTAACTATAGAATTAAATGGCTTGCTTTGGACGGGAGATAAAAAACTTAAAGAGGGACTACAAAAAAAGGGTTTTGTTCAGTTATTTGAACCAAATAATTGATCTTTGCATTTTTTGTATAGCTAGTTCTATTAGAATACTATAATTTTTGTCAATTTATTCAAAGCTGGAGAATTATGTTAATCGAAAAAATAATAGAAGAACTGCAAAATATTCCAGAGGAGAAACTGTCAGAAATTTATGAGTTAATTCACAACTTTCGTTTACAGTTAAATCCAGAAAACCAAGAACCTCGGACTCCTGGACTTCTCACAGGAAAACTGGGGGGTGCATTCTTTGAACCCCTACCCGAAGAGGAACTTAAAGAATGGGAATAAGCTATTTGCTGGGTTGCACAAAAATAGGGAACACGGTGATCGCTCTCAATTAAGTCAAAAGTTAAAAGTCATGCATTCAAAAGTGACAAAAATTGAAGTCTTGAATCTCCTCCTGCCTTCTGCCTCCTGCCTCCTAACCCTCCTGCCTCTTGCCTTTTGTTTGTTAATTAGCTAACCAGTTTTCCAAATCTATCATGGTTGCTAAATCAAAAATTTCTTCTCCTAAAATATCTAATTTTTCCAGAGATAACTGCTCTATCTGAGTTTGAACTTCTGGAGCTATTTCTCCAAACTTTCGCCGAATTTGACGTAAGATTTGTTTTACTACTTGCTCCCTTCCAATACCAATTCCTTCTTCCCTTCCAATACCAATTCCTTCTTCCCTTCCAATACCAATTCCTTCTTCCCGTCCAATACCAATTCCTTCTTCCCGTCCAATACCAATTCCCTCTTCCCGTCCAATTTCGATTCCTTCCTTTATCGCCAAATTAATTTGTCCTTTCTTATCTCTGATCAACGTTTCCTGTTTCTCTAATTCCTCTAATTCTTCATTGTTTAAGTTCGCTTTATTCGCTATATTTAATGCCGCTTCTATTTCTGATACTTCTCCTAATAAAGAAGGTATTACTTCTAAAGAAGGCGCTGATTTAATAAAATATATCCATTTATCACTCAGGGTTTCTAATTCTGATAATTTTTTGTGAAACTTCGGCAATTCTAGAAACATTAAAGTTAATTCATCTTGATAATTAAACAATTCTGTCTCCTCTTTAAATTTAAACTTAGTAATCATTTTCTCCGTTTTTTCATTTTCAAATAAAACAAAATCGGTAATTGTTAAAGCGATAAAAGGTTGCAACATCATATAACCTTGCCCTGCATCTAATTGATTTCCATAAGCTTTAGCTAGGTTATAAATTACTCGTTTCTCAAAACCTTCTACGTTCAATACTTGCATTTCAATGATGACAGTAGAACCATTATCTAAAACTGCTTTTACATCGAAATAAGTTTCCTTCAGAGTGTTAGTAACTCCAGGATTATAAGGATTAATTATTGTGAGAGATTGAATAATATTTTGATTATTATAAACTATGGCATTGAGAAAACTAATCAGGATGTTTTGACTGTGAATAGAACCAAATATTTTTTTAAAAGCAAAGTTAGTTTTGGGGCTGATAAAGTTCATTGTTTTTACTACTTACTTTTTTTCGTATTTATTATATAACAATTCTTGTGCTGTGATTTTAATGTTAGTTGGTTTTAATGAAGTGATTTTTACGAAGAAGGCAGGGGGTAGAAATTCAAAATTCACTCATGTAAAAGTCAAAAGTAAGAAGAGGGCGATCATTTTAAGTCAAAAGGCAAAAGGCAAAAGTCAAAAGTAAGAATAGCCGAAAATTTAACAATAGGTAGGGGCGGGTTTCACCCTAGAATTAATGTTTCTCAACCAACATTTAAGTAAACCCGCCCCCGCACCTCCATAAAATAGAAGCGATCGCTCTATTTCAAGTCAAAAGGCAAAAGTCAAAAGTCAAAAGTAAGAATAGCCGAAAAATTAACAATAGGTAGGGGCGGGTTTCACCCTAAACTAATGCTTCTCAACCAACATTTAAGTAAACCCGCCCCCGCGCCTCCATAAAATAGAAGCGATCGCTCTATTTCAAGTCAAAAGTTAAAAGGCAAAAGTAAGAAAAGGCCGATCGATCGCTACTGAGTGAAAAGAAATGTAAATTTCTTGCCAACTCCAGATGAACAATGTATACTACAGAAAAACTTAACTCTGGAGAAAAATCCCCATGGGAAAAAAGAATATCAAGCCAAATCTCAATCAGCCAGTAATCCGTACTCATGTTGCCAAACCCGCCCTGGAAGGACTTAGCGAAGAAAACCTGACGAGCGCCGTCGCGTCACGAGGGGTGTGCCCCCTAGTAAATAAGTTGAGTAGTGAATCATATTGTTCTTACGACGGAGACGACGCAGAATAATTTCAGAATATCACAACTCAATACAAAATGTCAAAAATCCTTTTCCTCCTCCTTCGGCAGTCCCTTATCAAGTCAAAAGTCAAAAGTCAAAAGGCAAAAGTAAGAATGGCTGGAGATTTTTCGAGTCAAAGGCAATAGGAAGAAAAGATTGATTGTGATGAAATAAAGGTTAAAAGTAAGAGTTAATCTCAATGCTTTTGGCCTTTATATTTTTTTTGGTTCCACAAAGTATGAGTAGTTATAGCACTACGCAAATAGGTTAGGACATTTATAAATACTCAAATTCACTTAGAGATTACTTTTGAGTTTTAACTTTTAACTTTTGACTTCCGTGAAACGGTATATGAGCAGTTATATTCCAATTACTGATAGAGCTTTTGGATTTGCAGTGAGAATTATTAAACTTTGTAACTTTTTAGACCAACAACCAGGAACTCCCAGATTACTAGCTAATCAATTATTTAGGTCTGGAACGTCAATTGGAGCAAATCTAGAAGAATCACAGTCAGCTCAGAGCGTGAAAGATTTTATAAGTAAACAACAAATTGCTCTTAAGGAAGCAAAGGAAACCCGATATTGGTTAAGGCTGCTGATTGAAACTGAAATGATAGAAGCTGAAAAAATTACAAAACTTTTAGATGAATGCGAACAACTGATGAAAATTCTAGCTAAGTCTATAGTCACTAGCAAACAAAAGCTTAAACACTAACTTTTGACTGAGGCCGTAGAGTTTGAATTTGTACTTGTTATAGCACTACGCAAATAGGGCGTGGACATTTATAAAAGCTCAAGCTTAATCATGGATTACTTTTGACTTTTGACTTTTGACTTTTGACTTGCGCGTAGCGCTACAATAGCTTTCCTGATGGCGTAGAGAAAAACTTCTCGGCATTCTCGTCTGATAAGTTTAAATTCACGATTATTGCAACGGGTTGTGATATGGTAGGAGTATCCTGCTATTAACTTTCGAGGTTTTCTGGGCATGGTCATTTCAGTTATCAGTTATCAGTTATCAGTTATCAGTACCTAACGGAATGCTCCGCAAACGACCGCTTTTTCATCCCCTTGAAAGGGGAGGCTTGAGACCTTATTTTTTGGTCTCAGTACCTAACGGAATGCTCCGCAAATGACCGCTTTTTCATCCCTTTGAAAGGGGAGACTTGAGACCTTATTTTTTGGTCATTTGACCCAATGTTTTGACTACAATGGTGCGTTACGACGGATTGTTAAATGGCTTTGATAGTCTAGATTTTAGCCGTCTAACGCACCCTACGAATTTTGCTCCTAAATTTTGAGTTTTAAATATAAAAAGATAATGGAAATTACTCTCGATCCAGAATTAGAAAAGTTTATTCGCAATCAAGTACAAAGTGGTCAATATGTTTCCCTTGATGAAGCAATGAATGTAGCTTTGAGACTACTAGCAACTCAAACTCTTACTTCCCAAGGGATTAACAAAACACCAAATGTTTGTGGTGGTGATGCTTGTGTCAGTAATACTCGAATTCCAGTTTGGTCTTTGGTGAGCGATCGTATTCAAGTCAAAAGTCAAAAGTCAAAAGTTAAAAGTAAGAATGGTTGGAGATTTGTGAATTCCACTCAAAACTCTGGTTGAATAGTTGATATTCCTGCATAGTAATGGTAGTATATTCAACATAACGTAATTAGTTGTAAGTCTTGTGTAGATTAAAAAACATGATAGAATCTGAAATACTCAAAAAACTAGAAGGAACATCTGTCGAAGAACGCATCCAGATTGTTGAAGCAATTCTGCAAACGTTGAAACATGATATGCGATCGACTTCTTCACAAAAACTATCCTCTCAGGAGTGCCCCCTGAAAGGAAAAGTGATTTATTATGAAGATCCTTACGAACCTGTAGCTCTATAAGAATGGGAATAAAGATGAAATTAGTTTTGTGTAGGTTGGGTTAAGCGCCAGCGCAACCCAACACTAAACCTAACAAAAACCGATCGCAATGACATAATTACGTTATTTTGCGTAAGTCCTACATTATTTTAAATACACTACATAGCAGTATACCAAATCTTTGTCTAACTACTGGTGATGAAATTAGATATAATACTTGAGGTTGGCAATGAGAGTGTAACCTAACAATAGAGTTGTTGGGTTTATCCTGCGGATAAGCTCCGCTAACGCGGACTCAACCCAACCTACATAATTAACTGAAATAATTATCATGTCAAACCCACAAATCAAACCCCACTATCGCATCGAAATTATCGAACCCAAGCACGTTTACCTCCTTGGAGAAAATTCCACTGAGGCGCTCACCGGAGAATTCTATTGTCAGCTCGTTCCCCTATTGGATGGTAAACATACTTTTGAGGAAATCTGTCAAACTTTAGCAGAAATAGTAGATCCAGAAGATGTAGAATACGTTCTCGATCGCCTCAGAAGTAAAGGTTATTTAACAGAAGCAACTCCCCAACTATCCCCACCTGCTGCTGCATTTTGGTCTTTACTCAACGTCGAACCTCAACTCGCTGCCGACTTTCTCGAAAAAATTACCGTTTATGTCGCCTCAGTGGGAGAAACAACCACAGATTTATTAATCGAAAGTTTGACAGCAGTGGGTATCAAAACTAAATATTGGGAAGACTACCCACCCACATCAGACCGCAACGCCTTATTAGTTGTTCTCACTGATGACTACCTCCAACCACAACTGGCAGAAATCAATAAAACTGCTATTGCAGCTAATCAACCTTGGTTATTGGCAAAACCAGTAGGTAGTTTACTGTGGTTAGGTCCGATATTTGAATCAGAAGAGACAGGATGTTGGGAATGTTTGAGTCAACGTTTGCGCGGACATCGGGAAGTAGAAGCTACAGTTTTGCGACAAAAACAAAAGTCTGTTGCCTCTACTACCAGCAAAAGAGAAATTTCTGGGTGTTTGCCTCCTCCTTCTGTTTTCCTCCCTTCAACTTTGGCAACTGCTATTAATCTCATCACCACGGAAGTTGCGAAATGGATAGTACAACAAAGCGGGGTAGAAATGCCCTACTTTACGACTCTTGCTGGCAAAGTAATTACTTTCAACCAAACGAACCTCTCCACAGAAACTCACTTTTTGAGTAAACGCCCTCAATGTCAAGCTTGTGGAAATCCCAAGTTACTCCAAGAAATGTCATTTTCTCCTCTGAGTCTCACCAGTCGCAAAAAGCATTTTACCACAGATGGCGGTCATCGCGCTTTCACTCCAGACCAAACAACCAAACGCTACGAAAAATTAATCAGTCCAATTACTGGAGTTGTGAGTGCATTGGTGCGAGTTTCCGACCCCGAAAATTCTTTAATTCATACTTATAGTGCTATTCATAGTTTTGGTGCAGCTAAAAGTCTCGGTGCTTTGCGTCGTTCCCTGCGTCATAAAAGTGGAGGTAAAGGCAAGAGCGATCGCCAATCTAAAGCCAGTGGTTTTTGTGAAGCGATCGAACGTTATTCGGGAATATTCCAGGGAGACGAACCTCGGAAAAAGTCAACCTTAGCTGAGTTGGGAGACCAAGGTATTCATCTAGAAAATTGTCTGCTTTTTAGTCCGACTCAGTATGCTAACCGGGAGGAATTGAATGCTAACTGTAAAGTTGCTCACGATTGGATTCCGCAACCTTTTGATGCCAGTCAAGAAATTGAATGGACTCCAGTGTGGTCATTGACGGAGCAGACTCACAAATATTTACCTACTGCTTGGTGTTATTATGCTTATAAATTGCCCAAAAAGCATAATTTTTGTGTAGCTGATTCCAATGGCAACGCTGCGGGCAATACCATAGAAGAAGCAATTTTGCAAGGATTTATGGAATTAGTGGAGCGCGACAGTGTAGCAATTTGGTGGTACAACCGTTTGCAGCGTCCGGGGGTAGATTTAGCAAGTTTTGACGACCCCTATTTATTGGAAGTGCAAGAGTTTTATCGACAAAATCAGCGGGAGTTATGGGTATTAGATTTAACCACAGATTTAGGGATACCTGCTTTTACTGCGGTGTCGCGTCGAGTTGGTGAAGAATATGAGAGAGTTATTACTGGTTTTGGAGCGCATTTTGACCCAAAAATTGCTATTTTGCGAGCGGTAACGGAAGTCAATCAAATAGGGTTGGGAATGGATGGGCAAGATATTAGTCAGATGGAAGAGGGGATGCAGAAATGGATGACAACAGCAACTTTAGCAAGTCATCCTTATTTAGCTCCCCATCCAGAAATACCTGCTAAAGTTTATGAAGATTATCCGCAACTTTGGAGCGATGACATTTATGATGATGTTTTGACTTGTGTGAAAATTGCTCAGGCAGCAGGAATGGAAACTTTGGTATTAGATCAGACTCGCCCGGATATTGAGTTAAAAGTAGTTAAGGTTATTGTGCCTGGGTTGCGTCATTTTTGGTCGCGCTTTGGCAAAGGGAGGTTGTATGATGTTCCGGTGAAAATGGGTTTGTTGTCTGAAGCGTTGCGGGAAGAGGAGATGAATTCAATGCCGATGGTGTTTTAAGGAGGCAGGAGGCAGGAGGCAGAAGGGAACGAAAGGTTCAAAGGCAGGGTTTTTTGATCGCTTTCTCTATTCATTCTGTTTGTAATGTTTTGAGTCTTATATCATGTCCGGTTGAATACTTACACTTTGGAGAAAGTAAGGCACTTATGCTGAGGGCAGAAGGCAGAAGGGAAGAAAAGATTAAAAGGAATAAAGTTTTTTTATCACTGATTACCCGGACATGATATTATAGCAATTTTGACATACTCCCGACGCTCCCCTACGGGAGAGCGCGGGATTCTTCAGCCAGAGCAGCTCTGAGTGCAGTTTTAACAGAAGTGATGTCCTCCTCCTGTGTTGATAGCAATCCTATTTTTTGTATTAGGAGTGCTGAGTTATAGTCTCTGTCTAGTTCCTGTCCACATTTAGGACACGAATGCCAGCGATCTGATAAACTTTTAGAGACTTTATTCAGACATTCCCAACAATGTTGAGATGTACCTTTGGGGTCTACTTTGATAATTCTTTTGCCAAGTTTCCAGGCTACATACTCCAAAACCTGAACAAACTGACCAAAAGCTGCATCTTGCAAAGACTTATTTAGTCCTGACTTAGCTGATTGACCATTGGGTAAGAATTGACCATTGTCGCCTAACTTTGCTTTGCAACGTCGGACTAAAGAAGCTATTTGTAGGTCTTCTAAAAATATCACCTGACAATCACTGAACAAATGATAAGCTAGTTTAAATTGCCAGTCCAATCGCTGTGGGGCTATTAGTTGATGCAGTTTAGCTATTTTACTCTTGAGAATTTTCCAAGGTATGATGTGCTCTGGTTTCTTAGCTAATCTCATCTGTAGTTTAGACAAACGATGTTCAGAAAGCCTGAAAAATTTAGGTACTTCTATAAATTCACCATCAGATGTAACAGCATAATGCAACAATCCTAAATCAATACCTTTCGAGTTGTTTTCAGTGGGTTGAATTTCTGCAACCTCATAAGGTACAGTTTGATCTTCTATCGTGAAGCTGATATAGCATCCATCCGCTTCTCGAATTACCGTACCTGTCTTAACCTTGAAACCTAATGGTATTGGACGATTGTAAACAAAAGGTACTAAACCAATTTTGGGTAGATTAACACAATAACGGCCGTTAGCATTTTTAACAATATGGGTGTTTGATAGCTGAGGATAGCTAAACGAATTATAGTAATGCTTTCCCTTGAATTTTGGTCTACCGCTGGTTTTACCGTTTTTATCTGGCAAGGTATAGTTATCCATAGTAGTTTGTACACGCTGGACAACATCCTGCAATACCTGGGAGTGCATAGACTTATACTCACCGAATAGTTTTTTAGTTTGTGCTAAATCTGCTAGTTGAACAGTTTCCCAACATACATAACCATTGGCTATATTCGGATGTTTATCCCCTTTCTTGGTTATCGGATTACCATTGCTGTCCTTTTTTCTACCATCCCGTATTTGTGTTCTAAATTCAGGGATATTCTGATAAATTCGTTCTACTGGTACTACTGAAACATTAAGTGGACAAGCATTTACTGGGGTGCGCGTGGCTTCAAACCAATTCAACCGTTCAGCTAAACGGTAATTAGGGCTTGCTGATTAAATATCAAAGCACTGACAGATATTGCTTTGAGCCTTTTTTGGTCGAAAAAAGTGCGCCTGTTTCGGTCCAAAAAGCTCATGCATGCTAGTATTTTGGGATGATTATGGCAGAAAAATCAAGGGACAATTTTTACGACTACCTCCTCTATAATCTCCATTTCTCCAGTCTCGTGTCTCCAGTCTCGTGTCTCCTACCCCTACCAAAAGACTTTCCATAAGCAAACCCTAATTATATTGCTTCCTAGCCATTTCTAGCCAATTAGAAATAATAGCCGTTTGACTCTTATGGGGTTTTAGCTTGTACTTGTATTTCAATAGCATAGAGCATCTATCTCCTGCGCCATACATCTATATATTATAATGACCGTATATATAATTGTCAACAGCTATAATCAAATAATTATGAAAAAAGATTTTGTATCTAGTGGTAGAGCTGTATCTGACATGAAAGCTCACTTAGTTTTAGTCACGAAATATAGAAAAAAAGTAATCGATCACGAGATGCTCAAACGATTAGGAGAAATAATAGACAATCTATGCACGATCGGGGGACTGCAAACTCATAGAGTTTAATGGTGAACCCGATCATGTACACTTGCTATTCCAATACTACCCACAGCTTGAGTTGCCTAAATTTGTTACTAATCTAAAATCTGTAAGTAGTAGAAGACTTAGAGCTGAGTTTCCTTCCCAAATCAATCAAACTTACTTCAAAGCTGTATTTTGGAGTGAATCTTATTTTATTGCTAGCTGTGGTGGTGTCAGTATTTCAGTGCTAAAGAAGTACATAGAAAATCAGGACAAACCAGACACATAACGCCCGGCTTTCCCATAGGACGCTCCCCTAATAGCTGCCGCTAGGCTCCGCCTTTCATGTCGGCGACAGCCGAAACGGGAGAGCGCGGGACTTCCCGCCGGGGGAGTTAAAAAAGAATGTTACGAATAGTAAGGGCAATAAAAATATTTTTAGAAGATGTTCATTTGACAAAAAAGATAATTTCCGATCTAAAACATGGTATTAAAAGCATTCCCATACGACTCCTGACTCCTGATATCATGTCCGGTAGCATCGTTTGTGTATAAAATTAAGTCACAAGAGGTAGAAGGGAAGAGGCTTCAGAGCTACTTTACTTTTTGTTACATACTTAATTTTTAATTAAAAAGGAATTTCAATGACAAATTCTACCCCTTCCCCTAATGCAGAATTACAACTTAGTTTGCCCCTGTGTTTTTCCACAATAATTGAATAGCTAATTGACAAACCTAAACCTGTACCAGAACCCACAGGTTTAGTAGTAAAAAATGGGTCAAATACCTTTTGTTGATTTTCGAGACTAATACTAGGACCATTGTTAGCAATTTTGATCTTTACAGTCCGGTTTTGAGTGATTTCCGTAGTAATAGTAATAGTAGGTTGTTGATTTGATTCACTATTATTTTTCCTCATCTCTTCCAAAGCATCAATAGCATTACTCAAAATATTCATAAATACTTGATTTAGCTGGGAAGCGTAACAGTTAACCAATGGTATATCCCCATAATTTTTGACTACTTTAATTTCAGATTTTTCCCCCAGATGGTTGAGTTTATTTTGTAAAATAAGTAAAGTGCTATCAATACCATCATGAATATTTACAGCTTTCATATCTGATTCATCTAATCTAGAAAAATTCCGTAGAGATAGGACAATTTTTTGAATTCTTTCAGCTCCTACTTTGATAGAATTTAGTGATTTTTCCAAATCTTCAGTTAAAAAATCTAACTCGATTTCTTCTATAAATTGTTCTATTTTAGCTGTAGGATGAGGATATTCCTGTTGATAAAGATTGATTAAATCAAGTAAATCTTGGCTATATTGACTGACATAATTGATATTGCCATAGATGAAACTTGTGGGATTATTAATTTCGTGAGCAATTCCGGCTACCATCTGCCCTAAACTAGACATTTTTTCTGTTTGAATTAATTGAGCTTGAGTCCTTTGTAATTTTTTGATAGTTTCAGATAAACGTATATTTTTTTCGTTTAATTCTTCCGTGCGTTTTTTAACTTTATCCTCTAAGGTATGACTATATTCTTCTAGTTGATTTTTAGCGACAGATAAGTTTTCATAAAGCTGGGCATTTTCTAGGGAGAAAGCTGCTTGAGTAACCAGAACTTTTAAGACTGCTAGGCGCTCCCTAGTAAAAGCTCCTAGAGTGAGATTATTTTCTAGGTATAATATACCAATAAATTGACCCCTATTCATAATGGGAATACATAAAATACTCTTGGGTTGATAGTTTTGAATGTAAGAGTCGGCAGCAAACTTAGTTTCATTAGTAGCATCATCAAGTACAATAGTTTGTTGAGTACGCGCCACATAATAAATCAGGGAAGTAGGAAGCTCCGAGGTGGAGTCAATAGGGAGACACTCTCTTGCTGTTAGTTGTAATTCTTGCTCTTGGTTACTATCACGAATAGCTCTAGCTTCTATGACTAAATTTTCTCCGTTACTTAGGATTAAATAACCTTTTTGAGCAGCAGCATTTTCCAGAGTGACTCGCATCAAAACTAAGAGTAAATTCTCTAGTTGAATTTCTCCTGAAATAGCTTGAGTTGCTTTAATTAAACTGCTGAAGTCAAGCGCGACAGAACTGTCACTAGTTGTATATGTTAGAGTTTCAGTAGTTAAGCTACGAGTCAATAATGGTTCTTGTTTTTGTATAGGTTTAAGTAGCTCGCCGTAGCATTTTTCTAGGTGTTTGAGTTTAGCAGATGCTCCCCACTGAGCATAAGCATAGTAAGCTTTAATCAGATATGCTTGGGCAATTGTTTCTTTATTCCACTCTAGATAAAATTTAGCTGCGAGTTCGTTAGCAAGGGCAACTTCTTGAATATATTCGTTTTCTGTAGCTCCGGCGATCGCTTGTTCATATAGTTCTATTGCTTCTAGATAGTTATTAAGCACTCGATGTTTTTCTGCTTCTACGAGATGAAATTTATGTAAATAATTCATAGGAGCATGATGCGCCCAGATTTTCATCTGTTCCTGGTTAGAGTTGATTTCTTCTAACCACTGTTGTTGTTCTTCCTCAGACGCTTCATTGTAGAGAGCAAGTCGGAGCAAGCAACCATAAAAATATAACAGTACCTGACTATAGTGAGAAGCAACTAAATTGATATGTGGTTGTGTTGCTAGAGAAATTTTTAGAGACTCCTGATAATTACCAAACAGATAATATAGATAAAGTTTGTATAAATTTTGATATACCAGTATTTGATCTTGGGGTTGTGTTTCTGTATTATTAAAAGTTTCTCCAACTAATACACCAGGATTTTCAGAGCGAATTAAATTTAGAACAGTTTGTTGATTCATTTGTAACCGTCTAAGGCTACTTTCTTGTTTGATTTGAATAACAGTATCAATAGCATTATCAAGTTTCTGAGCAAGTTGTGTTAATTCCTCCCCACTATCAAAGGCATGATAATAGTAAAACAAGAGATTATAACTAGCAAATTCTAGATCTCCCCTAGATAAAGCAAGGGTATAATATTTGAGGAATGAAGGTAAACTATTTCGCAAATGTTCCTGCCAATGATGAAGGTGCATATATGCTACTGAAGCTCCGTTCAGAGCATTTCCACCATAAGTCTCAAATACGCTAGATGTTACCTGAGATAATTGATAAGCTGCTGCAATTTCTCCCTGCATCCATAACATTATTCCGTAACAAGTATATCCATAAGCAGAAGCAGATGTATTTCCCCACTGGACAGACAAAGTGACAAGGGCAAAAACTATACTAGGCCATAACGGGGAACCCAGAAAAAAAGCTGGTGGCCCTATTAATTCTAGAATTTGCATTATGTTTAGCTTTTCGGTATCGATCATCTCTGGAAGTTTTTTGAGGTCTTCAGTGGAGCGATCGCCCAAAAATGACTGAAGTTCTTTAATACCAGAAAACAATTCTGCTTCTGTTTCTCTGGGGGATAATTCTAATCCTAAATCCTTAATAATTTTTGTGGCAATATCGAGACCTTCTAGAAATTTGTATTGAGCAAATTCAGTGCGAATTTTAACTATGTATACGGGAACTTTGTCTAATAAATTCTTTACTTGTTGGTGTACAACTTCAGCTAATTGTTCTATCTGCTCATACTCACCTATTAAATAGGTTACTTCTACTGCTTCTACATATAGAGCTAACATTAACTCATAATTCGTTTCCCAACTATTAGCTGTTAACAATTCTAGACCCGTATTTAGATAATTAACCGTCGCATTATAAGCAGTAGAAGCTTTAGCTTTCTTTCCCGCAATTAAATTTAACTCCGCTAGTTGTTCCTGCTCCCTAGTATCATTAATTAAATTCACCCCATAATTTAACTGATTAACAATATCAAAAATTCTCTCTTGCCTTTCCGTTTCTGGGATATTTTCTAATAATAATCGCCCAATTTTTAAATGAGTTATTTGTTTTTCCTCTTCTGGAATTAATAAGTAAGCAGCTTGCTGTACCCTGTCGTGCAAAAATTTATAACTTGCATCAGTTTCTATTGCCTTAAAATCTCTCAACGTACTCGACTCTTCTGAAGTATAAAACTTATATACTTCTGTCACTGGTAAAATTAATCCTTCTGGCAATGCCGACCACAAATTATTAGCTGTTTCTCTAACAGACTTTTCTGAAATAATAGCTAAAGTTTCTAAATCAAATTTATTTCCTATACAAGCTGCTAATTTCATTACCTCTTGAGTCTGTGGTGACAATTTTTGCAGACGAGTTGCCATAAACTCCACCACATTATCTGTGAGAGACAATAACTTGACTTGAGTAATATCGCATTCCCAATAACCCACTTCATAATTAAACGTAATTAATTTTTCTTTGTGCAGTGCTTTGAGAAATTGAGTAATAAAAAAAGGATTTCCTTTAGTTTTTTGAGCTACCAACTCCGCCAAAGGTAATGCTATTTCCTCAGAACAATGAAGTGTATCTGCTACTAAGGGGTTTACATCAGAAATTAGTTCCAGAGGTTTTAAAGTAATAGTATTAATAATTGCTGAAGTTTTGACAATTTCTTCTAATGTTAATATTAGAGGATGAGTTGGATTTACCTCATTATCCCGATAAGCCCCTAATAATAATAAATATTCACTATTTTTTTCACTCATTAACAATTGCATCAACTTCAAAGAACCTGTATCTGCCCACTGTAGATCGTCTAAAAAAATTACCAATGGATGTTCTTGAGTCGCAAATATTTTAATAAATTTTAAAAATAGTAAATTAAACCGATTTTCCGCCGCACTTCCTGATAATTCTTCTACGGCTGGTTGAGGAGATATAATGTCTTCTAGTTCCGGAATTACCTCTATAATTACCTGCCCATTTTCTCCCAATTCTGAGAGGATTTTAGTCTTCCATTCCTGTAATTTATTTTCCGTTTCACTCAGCAATTGTCCCATTAAATCCCGAAGAGCTTGTACAAATGCACTAAAAGGAATATTGCGCTGAAATTGGTCAAATTTACCTTTGATAAAATAGCCCTGTTGACGAACTATTGGTTTATGAACTTCGTTTATTACTGCTGTTTTTCCTATTCCTGAAAAACCTGCTACTAACATGATTTCACTGCCACCTTGAGCCACTCTTTCAAAAACATCTAATAAATTCTCAACTTCACTTTGGCGACCATAGAGTTTTTCGGGAATACTGAAGCGGTCTGAAATATCTAGTTTTCCTAATTCAAATGTCGGAATTTTTTCGGTTTCTTGCCAAGATTTTAAACAGGTTTCTAGATCCTGTTTTAATCCGAAAGCATTCTGATAGCGTGACTCAGAATTTTTGGCGAGCATTTTCATAATAATATTACTGATAATTTGAGGTATTTCTGTGTTTAATTCAGTAGGTGGAGTCGGTTCTTTCGCAATATGAAAATAAACTAATTCTATGGGGTCTTTTGATACAAAAGGTAATTGACCTGTAAGTATTTCGTAGAATGTAATTCCTAAAGAATAAAAATCACTCCGGTAGTCAATACCTCGGTTCATTCTTCCTGTTTGTTCTGGAGACATATATGCGAGGGTGCCTTCTAGAACATTAGGGTTAATAATTTCTTGAGTTTCTCTTGGTAATAATGTGGAAATACTAAAGTCTATTAATTTGACATCTTTTGTCTCTGGATTAATTACAATATTGGAAGGTTTAATATCTTTATGAATAATTTGATGATGGTATAAATCTTCGATAATTTCCACTATTGAAATTGCCAGTAAAAGAAAATTTGGCAGGTTGAGTTTTTGATGAGTTAGGTATGTTTTGAGAGAAACTGCCCCTATATCTTCCATAATTAGGGCATAACCATTACCATATTTTTCTAGGGATATAGGTTTGACAATTCCAGATAAATTCAGATTTTTCGTAATTGTATATTGATGCCGAAACTGTAATAATTCCGAAAATGTAGGGTATTCTTTATTGAGAACTTTGATGACTACTGGTTGTTTATTTATTGTATTTAATCCACGGTAAACCGTAGTTCTGCTGCCTGTATAAATTTGTTGAATTATGTTATAATTAGGTAGTTTAATCATGGCAAAATTAAGCAATTTATGGCTAATTAGGAACTATAGAAGTTCCGAGTAATAACAGTCTTTTTATTCTTATTTACTCTATGGAAATCACTCCTATATGTGTGTAATCAGTCTAATTCGCTCCTCGAAGCTTCCAAAGAAACAAAATTATTTACTAGAGATAATTTTTCTATTATATCACTTAAAGTTATCTATACAAGTGCAGAAAATTTTATATTATAGCTCTATGCAAATAGCTTAGGAAATTCCTCTGTTCTCTATTCCCTATTCCCTGTTGCCTTACAACCAAAATTTATTGTTGTAACCAAAAGACGTAGTGCTATATGTCCGCTGGTATTGTTTGTGTAAATCCAGGCGTGAATATCTACAGGGAATTTAAGTTTTTTCCTGGTTTTAAGCCTTCTCTCCTAGATAACTAAAGCCTCCTTCCTTACCGAAACATTAAGGTATAATACCAATTACCATGCATTAATGCTATACTTCAACACCTCAATAATTACCAAGATTTTTTGTCTGTTTTTAACAATTATTAGTCGGTTAGTATATATTTTTCCTACTTTTAACCTCTCCCCACACCTCCCACACTTCCCACACTTCCCCACCCGATCGGGTATAGCATTCTTTTTGATAAATGGTATAAAGCCTCTCCATTCATGGAGAAAAAACGGTCGATTGGATATGACGAAGAAACCTCGCCATATCCAATCGACCAAGAGAAGAAAAAAATTCCTTTTAGCTCAATCCTATCCGTTGTAAAAAGAGGTAATTATTAATTGTTAATTATTAATTGTTGAACCATACTTTATAATACCAATGCTACCAGAGATGAAATTAGCTAATAATTGTCGAATTATTTTAGATATCTCCAGAAAATAAACTTGATCTTTATTGAGCATCAGCAATAAAAGTAAAAGTTCCTGAAAAAATCATTTTCCGTACCTTTTTGCTAAAAATATCTTGCCTGTTCCCAGTTAGGAATGAAAATTAAATAAGATCCAAAAATAGATAAAGTAATGATAGGCTGCTCTTTATACAAGTTAAACTTCTAATTCTATGAATCCTTATCCTGTGAAAGTAGAGCAACAAATGCAAAAACTATATCAGTCATTATCAGAAAAAGATCGTCGTCGTTATGGGGCAATAGAAGCGCTGAAACTGGGATGGGGAGGAATAAGTTATATTAGCTTACTATTTGGGTGTGACTACTATACAATTCGGTTTGGGATAGACGAACTTGATGATGAATCAGCAATGAACATGAGGGATATTTGTCCCAGTGGAGGAGGCCACATCCATACTGCTTCTGTGTGATGGCGGTGGCAGCAATAGTTCAGGTCAATACTTGTTCAAGCAAGACTTGCCAGCTCTAGAATCGTGAATTAGGAAGAGAAATTTCCATTGCTCACTATTCCCCCTATACTTCTAAATATAATCCCATTGAACATCGTCTATTTCCTCATATTAGTCGTGTCTGTCAGGGTGTGATTTTTGAATCCCTAGAGATGGTCAAAGACTTGATGGCCAAAGCAAAGACAAATACTGGTCTGAAAGTATTTACTACCATCTTAAACCGGGCTGATCAAACAGGTGGTAAAGTTAAAGAGGATTTCAAGCAAAATCTGAAAATTATCTTTGATGATTATCTACCCCAATGGAATTATACTGCTCAACCACAAGTGTCATAAATTCTGGATCTTATTTAATTTTCATTTCTTAGGCATTTATAGAAGATTCCTCATGCAGTATGGATTTTAGCCATGCTTACTCAATTTTTGACCCTGTTTAGGCGATCGCCATTTATCAAAATATCATTAGATCATTGAGAAAAGTCTGAAACAAGGTATTTTCGTTCCTACTCAGATAGTAAAAAGTACGATGCCTAATTCCTGAAATACTCCTATATTTGTTAAGTCCTCAACCAAAGAATAAAGATCCTTCTGAGAGATCACTAACTTGAATATTGTTCAGCACAGATAGCTCAATACCAGAGAAGGAAATTACCGTGTCTTCACCTCTTTGGCTAATATCTAGGTCATTGACTGAACTAACACCAATGCCACCAACGGCAATTTGATCAATTCCCGCTTCAAAATCAGTAATCGTGTTACTTGAATTCGGGAGTCCACTAGTGCTGATCCAGAAGATATCTGATCCTAACCCTCCAGTCATAATATTGTTGCCACCCTCAAGAATCATAAAGGTATCATCTCCTTTTCCCCCCAATAAACTATCCCCTTCTCCAGCAAAAAAGGTATCATCCCCCCTATTACCATAGAGACGGTTGTTGCCTAGAGTACTGGGAAACGAAGGAGCAGTCGCTTGACTGGCATCTATTAAATCATCACCAGTTCCAGCAAAAACACTATCTTGATTACCATCAAAATTATCACTAGGATCGGCTGCATCAAAGATATTGTCGCCCGAATCTCCAAAAATATCCTCTTTTTCGGCTTCT
Source organism: Dapis brunnea BLCC-M229 (assembly GCF_050015995.1). Lineage (NCBI taxonomy): Bacteria > Bacillati > Cyanobacteriota > Cyanophyceae > Oscillatoriales > Microcoleaceae > Dapis > Dapis brunnea. Next base: position 60,591 of record NZ_JBNHEP010000248.1, read on the forward strand.
ATAGCTGCAGCTCTAGCTGGAGCTGGTTCATTTGTGTTGGATACGAGGTCGGTTGGTTCAGTAAATCGATAAATACCTTCAATGGGTTCAAAAATGACATTATCTGGAATCTGGTCTGGATAAAAATTGGTAAAACCAATCATTAAACTAGCACGGGAAAGGAGATAGTCGGGTTTGACTTCTGGTTCAGCACTATGCCCAATACTGAAACCAAAAGGAGAACGCATCGTTTCTAAAACATCATCAAAAGTTGGAGCTTCAGAAATAGGCAGACCCCCTTGGGTATAGTAAGGTCCAAACTCTTCAGGTCGGTTAATGTTATAAGGAACTTCTGTAAAGAATGTTCCTCCTTTCCCTTGTTCATCAAGTAATTGGTCATAGGCAAATTCAAAGGTAAAACTTCCGGTTCCATCTGGGTTTCCTTCAAATACTGGGGTACTAAGTTGATGAGTAACAGGCAAAGAAAGGGCTATATCTTCGATACCGTCGTTGTTAACATCAATGCCTGTATTAGTCTCTGGAATTATCTCAAAAATATCAAACTCATTACCAATAAGATTGCCAGTTTGACCATCGTACCAAAAATTACTTTCAACTGTGTTGATACTGGTTAGCATCCAAAGCTGCCATCTCGAATCTTCGATGGATACTGGGTACTGATTGTAAGGGGTGGAAGGATCGTCATCTCGAACAATATCTACTCTGTAAGGTAATCCTGTAAAATCAGCTTCCAAAACTACTGTATTTGCTGACTTGGAATAGGTTAATGTCACATCAACCCCACCCTCTAACATTTCTGGAGTAACGATATCAAGTTCATCAGTGAAAGAGACATTAGCAGCTTCTAGGGGAAACCGGATTCGCCCTTCATCATCAGGAGCAAATTGAGTCGCTAGATTAATAAAGGCATTGGTAAGGTTTTGAGTGGCAAGCTCTGGATTAAAAGAGCGATATTCTTCGAGATTAACAGATTCGGCAAACTGTCGTCCCTCTTCTAAGCCAAAATTTTGGAGATGAAGTAAAGCTTCAGAATTACTAAGATTAGCTAGATCAGGGTTAGCTTGTTTGTAAAATTCTAGATCAACAAAGGGAGAAAATAAACGACCTTCTTCGATCCCTATTTCAAGTAAGTGATCTAAAGCTTCCTGATTGGTAAAGTCAACAAGGTCTGGATTAGCTACCCGTTTATAATAGTCTAAATCGATAAATGGGGAAAATTGCAACCCTTGATTAATTCCCACATTTAAAAAGTGGTCTAATCCACTAGCAAAGTTTCCCTGAATTACCGATGCTGCTGCATCAGGATTAATCTCTAAATAGAAATTTTCGTTGAAAACGTCATTAATTGAAATCATTGAATTCACCTTGTTTTTGATGGTTTAATTGGTTATTTGTCTCAGATGTGAGGTACACCCATCGCGGGCAAGATGCCCGCACTTGCATTCATTTAATTGTTAATATCTGTACTTCATATAATTGGAATCTGCTGTAAGATATCAACATCTTCTTATTGATTGTTGAAATTAAAGTAACTTTAACTTATTTCATCAATTTTTAGAATTACTATGCTCGAAAAACATAGTCTTATGAGACTCATATTAATCGAGAAAAAATTATAATTTTTTCGTAAGCATTCAGCTATTAGCCGTCAGCTCTCAGCTTTTTAATGAACGATGTAGTTCGATAGACTATTAAGGTTAACTGTTGGACTTTTACAGTAACTTTTAATTCTTTGAAACCTCTCAGTTGCTTTTTCCTCTTTTAAAGGTAATAAAGCTGATAGCTAATAGCTGACGGCTGAATGCTTACATTTTTTCTCGATTTTATTTCCGTTATTCGACTACAATACTTGTTAGAAAGTGGAAAAACTTAATATTGATTTTGAGAAGTCTCTAAAATCAGTTTGGCCAGTTGATTAACTGTTGGAGATTTTAAAAGAGAATAATGATTTCCTTCTAGCTCAGAAAACCAAGTTGTTTTTGGCAACAAGGAATGCCATACCTCTATAGAATTACTCGCCACACGCTCTTCAACATTTTGCGTTGCCATCACAACTAGGCAAGGAATCTCAGCTTTTAGGGGCAAAGCCTGATAACTATGAAGTGCCTCAATATTAGACCGAAAAATCTCAAAAAGAGAAATTAAATCCTGTATATTCCCAGCGGGTAGCCAATGTTTTTGTTGTGCTTCTGTGAGTGCCTGAAGCAATAGATTTGTAGAATTGTTTTCTTCTTGAAGACAATTCAATGCTAGGTCTTGATCTACTTCAGCAAGATCGGACACAAACCAAGAAATAAGTTGTTTAAATTCTGTAGCCTCTTGACGTAATGGAGCCGGACTATCAATTAACACTAAGCTATCAACTTTAATTCCTTGCTTCGTAAGTTGCTGGGCTGCCTCATAAGCGATAACCCCTCCCATTGACCATCCGCCAAGATGGTATGGACCTGATGGATTAGCAGAGTGGATCTCTTTTAGATAGAGTTTGGTCATTTCAGATAGGGACAGCTGGCTTTTTTGTCTACTTGTACCAGATGCTTCCAGGGCTAAACAACCAAATCGTTCTGATAAAAGCTGTGCTAGGTCTTTATAACAGAGGATTCCGCCGCCTGATGGGTGGAACCAGAATATTGGAGGTTTAGATTGATGACCAGTAATTGAAACTAAAGAAGTTTCACTACTATCTACTCCACTGTGATAGTGTTCATCAATAAATTGAGAAAGTGCTTTGATAGTGGAATTTTGTAAAAGAGTGGTTACAGGAATATCCAAATCAAAGGTATCAGCGATTAAAGCCATGAGACGAATGGCACTGAATGAATTTCCCCCTAGTTCAAAGAAATTATCCTCTCGCATCAGAGTTTCTATGCCCAGAATTTCTGACCACAATCTGGCTAAATTCCTTTCTGTCTCAGTGTCAGGTGGTTCGCTATTTTTAGAATGTTGGTAATCACTGGGAATTGGCAGAGCTTTGCGGTCAACTTTTCCAGTTGCTCCCAAAGGTAGTTGTTCGAGAAAGATGAAACGGGTAGGAATCATATAATCAGGCAAGAATTCTTCAGCGTATTGTTTCACTTCTTGCAAATCTACCTCTGTGTCATTTTTAGCAATTAGATAAGCAGCTAGATAAGCATTTTGTGGCTGTTCTCCAATTACTTTGACCGCAGCATTAACTATTGCCGGATGCCGTTGAAGAGTGCTTTCTATTTCTCCTAACTCGATCCGATATCCCCGAACTTTGACTTGACCATCTTCCCGTCCTAGAAATTCGATGTAACCGTCTGAACGGCGTACACCCCAGTCTCCCGTTCGGTAAATTCGCTCATGGGTAACCGGATGTTCCAAATAGGAATGGGCTGTTTTTTGTTCATCTTTCCAGTATCCTTGAGCAACACCTACGCCACCGATATACAGTTCTCCGGAAACATTATCAGGTCGTGGCTGTTTTCGACTATCGAGAACATAAAATTCCTGATTACTAAGAGGATAGCCATAGGGAATGCTTTTCCACTTCGGATCGACACGATCAATGTCGTAGTAAATAGACCAAATAGAACCTTCTGTTGCGCCTCCTAAACTGATAGTTCGTGATGAAAACAGTTCTTTGAGTTTGCCAGGTAATCTGACAGGAATCCAATCTCCACTCATCATGAACAAGCGAACTGATAAGTCGCTAGTCAATAAATTACTTTCAAAATACTGAACCAAGAGTTGCGCTAAGGCTGGAACTGAGTTCCAAACAGTTACCCCGTGTTTTTTACATAATTGAGCGCACAAGGCAGGTTCTCGATTTATCCCCTCTGGTGGCAAAACAAGTGTAGCTCCTGTTGCCATAGTACCAAATATATCATAAACTGACAAGTCAAACGTCAGTTCGGAAATACCAAAGATAGTATCTTGTGAAGTAATCCCAAAGCGACGATTGATGTCCTCAATGGTGTTGACAGGTCCAAGATGATTTAGGACAACGCCTTTGGGTGTTCCCGTTGAACCCGAAGTAAAAATCACATAAGCTAAGTCATTAGGGGACTGAATTCGAGGTAAGTTCTCGCAGTTCTTCACTAGATTATCGTTGACATCAACAGCAATTTTTTCTACCTCTTTGAGACAACTATCATTGAGATGAGCAGAATTTGTTAAGACCAAACGGCAACCACAGCGTTCTAAGATGTCCTGTTTCCGATTGTCGGGAAAGCTAGGAGAGAGGGGAACATAAGCTGCCCCTGAAGTTATAATTGCCTGAGCAGCAATTACTTGTTCCCAACCTTTAGAAGCATAAACTGCAATTAATTCATTAGGCTTGACTTGATACTGCTCGCGTAAAGTCCAGGCAATACGATTGGAAAGTTCAGTTGCTTGTTGATAACTGAAAGTCCGTCGTGAGTCAATAAGCAGTGTTTGATCTGGTGTCTTCTGGGTTTGCTCATAGAGATATTCATGCAAACATCGCTCTGTAAGAGGTGCTTGAACCTTATTATATTCTTGATGACTTGCTTGCTGTTGTGGAGAACGAAAATCAAAATAAGATTCCTGCCAAGTTTCCTCTTTCTCTAAACGAGAGACTAGAGAAATGTAGGCATCAAACATATCGTTTAAGATTCCTTCCTCAAAAGCTGAGTCAACCGTGTCCCAAACTAACGCAACACCTCCATCCGTTCTACTAATGGCTTGATGATCTAATAACACTTGGGGCGTTTCTAACCCGCAGAAAACCATGTTCTCTCCTTCGAGTTGAAAGATACCTGGTGTCACTGATTCATCAGGTTTGTCTAACATACTGACAAATGCAACTGGACTTGATGCGTAAAAAGCAGACCCTTGCTGGCGATTTCGTTCTTGTAAGACCTCTAAACCACATACCATGGAGCGAGCAACATCACGAAAAACCTGGCGATGAATATCATCAGTATGTTGGGCAAATGACTTGGCTTCACTGAAGTTCACTTCTACCAAGACAGTACTGGCAAAATTTCCTACTACCCCAGAAAGATCCCCAAATTCTGGATCTCGATTCTGAACCATCATTGTCAGGGAAAAATGTTGGTTTTTTGACCAATAAGCGACTATTAAACTAAAAGCTGTTAACAAGAGGGTTGTGGGATTTATATCTTGTTCTTTAGCTCGTTTAGTAATGATTTCCCACTGCATTGCAGAAAGGACATGGCGACGGCGAACGAGGTGGGAACGACGAGGGACAACGGAATTGGATTTTAAGGGTAAAAGAGGTCCTCCTGGTAAAGTTTTCAGCCGTTCAAACCAGTAGTTTTTTGTTCGTTGATAACGCTCTGATGTCTGCTTTTGTCGTCGGTGGACTTCATAACCAGAAAGGTCAAAGGATTTCTCGCTCCATTTCTGGTAGGTATTGGTATACATCTGAGACAGTTCAGACAAAACAGTGCGAACGCTACTGCCATCAAGAAACAATAAATCTATATTGATGTGAATCCGCGTTACATTTTTGAGTCTGGTAATTTCTAGATGAATATTGGGAGGGTTTTCGGCTTTGATGTCAGCCCGATAAAGTCGTTTCCTAATCTGTTCAAGCTGCTCAGTCACTTCTTTATGATTCATTTGACTCAGGTCATGTTCTGGAATGTCAGAATCAAAGAATCCCTCTTCTACAAAAATTTCAGCAGTAGGCAAAACTTTAGCTTGCAGCATGGGATGTCTAGCTAACAAAGTGTTTCGGGCTTGGTAAAGTGCCTGGATGTCGCAATCAAATAGCTCAAACTCTAAATAAAGATGAGGATGAACGTGCAGATCAAAGCTCGTTTGTTCTCCTATCCAATAAGCTCGCTGTAGAGAAGATAGCTGTATGCGACTACCAGTGGATAGCTGATTGTTTAAGGATTCTCTTGTTAGAAGTGTTTCGAGATCGTATGTTTTCATAAGTCAAGCAAGAAGTTTTTCAATAGCAGAATTAAGGGTATTCGTAGTTTTAAATACATCGGGAGTTAATAACTCATCGGGAAAGGTGACTTCAAACTCATCTTCAAGATCAAGCATTAGATTTGTGGCTGCCATAGAATCTAATCCTAAGCTTGTAAGTTCTGTGTCATTATCAATTTGGTCAACGGATGTTACCAATTTCAAATGTTCAACCATACAAACTTTAAGTTGTTCAAGCGTATTGTTCATGGATACTGTCTCCTGTTATATTGATGGATAAATTTTCTGGTTCAGGAAGTAAAAATTGCAGAGATTCATGGCCAGTTCGCAGACTTGATAAATCTACTGGAATTCCATTACGTAAAGAGACTTCTAAGGGAGCAGGACGACTTAGAAAAGCTACTAAACTAGCTGTTAATCCATAAGCTCCAACGTTTGGAATAGCAACAATATCATTGATCTTCACCGATGGAGGCAACTCGGTTCTGCGTGTCAAACAATCAAGTGGACTACACAATGGACCAACAACTAAGGTTCGTCCGTCATTAGCTGTTTCTGTTGACCAAGCTTCTTGTTCAGATGAAAGGTTATACATCAAAACATAACCTCTGGGAATTCGTCCTAATCCTGACATTCCGCCTAAATGATTAATTCCGGCATCTAAAACCACAAATTGAGAATCAAATTTTCCGGGTTTTATATCCAGAATTGTAGCCAGTAGTGTACCGCTTGAAGCAGAAAGGTAACGTCCTGATTCAAACCAAATTTCGGCTTCTGCTGTGTATTTTCGTTGAGCCAGTAGTTGCTCTAAACGAAAACGCAAATTATCAAGAGCGATCGCTGATTTTTGATTGGCAAAAGGCCAAGGAAAACCGCCACCCAAATCAATCACTTGAGGGGTAAATCCAAGCTGACTGGTAAGTCTCTCAGTACAATCAATACCTGCTTTAAATGATTTAATCAGAGATTCTTCACTGTCGATCTGAGTTCCATAGTAAATGTGATACCCAATAATCTCCACATAAGAACTCAGTTGACTAAGTCGTTGAGCACCATTAAGTAGAACACTTTCTTCAAAACCAAATTGTGAGGGGGTACCACTCATCGCTAGTCCGCCTTGGAGTGGTTCCATCGGGTTAACCCTCAGCAATAAACGGATGCTTTTTTGGGCTGTTTCAGCAGCCTTTTCCAGACGATCTAGATCGGTATAAGACTCTACTGAAAAATGATTGACTCCTATGGCAATAGCTTGACCAATTTCCTCTGTCGTTTTTCCTGGACCACTATAGAGGATTTGTTCAATAGAAATTCCAGAATTACAAGCAACACTAAGTTCATGGTTTGAGCAGACTTCTAAACAACACCCAGCCGTTTGTACGGTTTTGACAATAGCTGGTAGTGGATTAGCTTTGAGAGAATAAAACACTTTGGCATTAGTAGGCAAAGCCTGTTTTAATTCCCTGACTTGATGTTCCACAATATCAAGATCATATACATAAAGGGGAGAGCCAAATCTAGCGACTAGGGAACGCCAATTATCGAAAGCTTTCTGTTGAGTTTCTAAGTCTTTAACATTAGGCATAAGTTTTTATGCATTCAATTATTTTTTTCAAGGTAAAACTAACAGCAAATATCAGTTTTAGCACTGCTAAGTGATTTGCCTTTGACACTCCACTCATTTCATGGAGTGGATTCTTGCTTCGTAGACTACTTGACTACCGATTCGTTAAGGATGAAATTTTCTGCTTCCTTAAGGGAGCGATTGATTGTTTTTCAGATTTTTTTCGCCAGATTTCCTCTAATGCTCGTTGATTAACTTTTCCATTCAAAGTATTGGGAAAATTCTCTAATATCTCGACAAAATCAGGAATCTTGTATGACTCTAAAACTTCACTGAGTTTTGACAAAATCATCTCCTGAGAAATCCCTGCTTGAGCGGTAATAATAAATAAAATGAGATGCTCTTCTAGCTGTATAACTGCAGCGTTCTTAACTTCCTCCAATTCCAAAGCTGCTTTTTCAATTTCTAGAGGATGAAGGCGGAACCCTCGCCGCTTTATTTGTTCATCTTTGCGCCCAGCAAAGTAGAGATATCCTTCTTCATCTATTTTGAAGTTATCCCCTGTATAAAGAGCGCGTCCTATTCCCGATGGATGAGGTCGATAGCGAACTTCGGTTTCAACAGTAGCTTTCCAGTATCCTAGAGCAAGATGACGCCCACAGACAACCAGTTCCCCGACTTGACCAGGAGAAAGTCGATTTCCTAAGTCATCAATGACAAATGCGTCCGTGTCATCAAGTGGACGACCGACAGATCCAGGACGTTTTTTGGCTTCTTCGGGAGATAAAATCGAGACACGCTTACATTCTGTCAATCCATACATCGGATAAATTGAAGCTTGAGGAAGTGCGTTTTGTAATCGAAGAATATGTTGTTCGCTCAAGTGTGCGCCAGTGTTAGTAGCAAGACGAATTTCTGGTAAGATTTCTTGCCGTCTCTCTAACATTTTTAACAAGGATTCAAAAAGATTAGGAACCCCTGGAAGAATGTTGATGTTTCTTTTGCGTAAAGTTCCAATCAATGATGGACCTGCCAACTCCGAGCTATTCACAATAAGTCTAGCACCAACTTGTGCAGCAAGAAAACCTTGATATAGACCATAATCAAATGAGAGAGGGAGAAAAAGCCCAATTGAGTCTTCTAAGGAATAACCTAGTCGCTTTTGAATTTTTTCAACGACAAAGAGTATATTATCCTGAGTCAGTACCACTCCTCTGGGTTTTCCTGTTGACCCCGAAGTATAAATAATTAAAGCAGGATCAGTATCAATTGTTCCCCGCTTGGAACTTAAGGCTTGAATACTTTCTAGGCTTTGTTCAAAAGGAATAAATTCAAGGTTGTTGAGCACTGAAATATCGAGTAAGGAACTACCTTGAAAACAGTGAAAATGTGACTTCGTTTTGTCATCTAACAACACTGCTTGTGGTTGAAGCTGACTGTGAATATTTTTTAGCGTTATCTCAGTGCTAGCTTGATGCAAGATCGTTGCGGTCGCACCGAGAACATTGGCAGCAAACAAAGCTAATAAAATTTCGGGTCGATTTTGGGCAACTATTAGCACTCGATCCCAACGCTGAACGCCTACAGACTCTAAGCGTTTTGCTAACTGATAAACTGCGCTAACTGCTTGTGCATATGTATATGTATGTTCTCCATCCAAATACACCCGATTTGGCCAACGTTCTGCTGCTTGCCATAGTAGCGATGTGAGAATTCTTTGGGACATGAGTGTTTTTCTTTGTTTAAAAAGTTAATGAGAAATTTAAGTTCGACAAAACCTGTTATGTAAAACTATTAAAATTAACATTCTGCAAGTTTATATTTCGCAGACGTTTGAATTTTAATAGTTTATTTTTGACTTAAACATTTTGTTAATGTTTAAGGAATTAGATGACTAACTCATAATCAGGTCTGTTTGTTAGTGAGTACTGGGCTTTGAGAATAAGCCGATTTTTGTAAAAAATTTAGTGACACGTTCTAATAACTTATTATTAAATTGGTGACGGACTGAATTAGCTAGTAATTCTTTACGAATCTGACCTGGTTTTTCAAATCCAGCATCAGCATAGATTTCACGCCGATAGAGCTTTTGTGTAGCTAGGTTCATAAAACTTTTCACAGCTATTTCAATTTCCATGATCCGTTGTTCTGAATATCTATTTTTTAGCTCCTGGCATACTAAGTTGATATACTGACGACCATAGGTGATGTGTCTACCTTCATCAGCATGATGAAGTTTATTAATGTCCTGAATGAACTTTGGTAAAGTGCTGTCTTTAGCCATTTGACGATTATAAAAATCAACGATTTCTTCAAAAATCAGAATACGGCTAAAGAGCATGAAGTTGGCGATATCAGCTTCTGGTAAATTTGCCATGGCTAAAGCACGGTCTGGATAGATTTTTTTCCCATATTGCAGACAGAATTTTGAAAAATACCACATATGCTCATTCTCTTCTGCGATTAAATAATGTAGATATTCCGAGAGAAATTCAAACCCTGGTGTATGAAGTCGTCCTGTCATTTCTACTAACAGTTCACGAATACCTGTCACATTTAGACTACAGAAATTAATAAATTCCCACTTGCTTAATTCAATTAATTGTTCTTGAGTGAGTTCATGTTCAAAACGAGTTCCATGAACCGACATTAAATTAAGGGACATCCACAACTTGTTTTGCTCTATATCTTCTGGCCAAACAAGTTCTTTAAAGGGATCGTAAATGTCAGAATTTGTTTGCTCAATAAGTTTATTGAGAATTTTAGAAAACTTCGATGTGTCTTGAGTAAGAGCTAATTCATTTATTGCGATCATTTTTGTTGATCCTCTGTACAGTGGGTTACTTAAGGTTGCTTCAAATAACTTAAAGTTACTTAAAATTGTAATCTAGACGACTTTTAAGTCAATTCGATCACTATGTTGACTATTTAAGCTCACGGGGTGACAATGGTTAAAAACATAAAAAATGACGGGAGGTATTACACAGCGCCTGTTTTAATGGCTGGTTGAATAACGACAAGCGGGTTTTAACCTGGAGTAAAAGTCTGCTATGATAGTCGGATACGAGTAAGAACAAGGTTTGTAGCTATGACATGACTGCTAGTTAGCGTGAAATTCCGGCTCCCAGGAGACGGGAACGCGCGTTTTCTACGACGGCTGTTAGCTCCGCATTCCGTTTGCTTAGCATTCCGAAGGAAAGGAAAAGTAAGTAGGCAGAGATCAGCAGCGATTTATTGCTCCAACACCGCCGACTAAAACCACTCGGAAAGCTACAAAAAAAGGTAAGCTCACAGCTAGATTTCGGTCTATACCGAAGAGTGTAGGAATCTGTTGATAGGCTTGAAGCAAATGTGGATTGATCCCATTTGCAGTGAGTTAACCACACACAGCAGGGTGTTTCAACCCCTGGAGATGTCAAGCACACTTAAGAGCGAACACTCTAAAAGTGAAACTCCTAGATGGTAGATGCTTAGGGATGGCTCTTGGTTGAAAAGGAATCAAGTTCTTTCCTCTAGCAGTACATATATCTGATGCAAGTCAGGTTATGCACTTTTGAGGAGTTGCAGAAAAAATTTCTGAGCAAATCCTCACAACTTGCCTCATGCGCTTAGAAGCTGTTAGCATCACCAAAAATGCTAAAAGTATTTCTATTAAAGGCTTTTGGGTTTTGAATTCAATCGGCATCAAAACTTAATATCGTTCCGGCTTTCACTTTTGAATACTGGGACTTAAACAATTTTTCAGCCCAAATATAGCCTCAACTAGCTTTATAAGTAGATTCCCAGAGACAGGACATCTTTGCAGTGGGTTAAACACACACAGCATGGTGTTTCAACCCCTGGAGATGTCAAGCACACTTAAGAGCGAACACTCTAAAAGTAAAACTCCTAGATGGTAGATGCTCAAGAATGGGTTAGTGAATTATGTCAATAGTGGCAACAACGAGAACAATAAATTGTTTAAATTCTCTGAAAATTGAGACTGTTTTAGAACAGCTAAATCGGATTTTTTTAGATTCTGCTCCGATTATTTATTATGTTGAGAGCAATCCTAATTATTTTTTAATTATAGATGAGGTATTCAATTATATTGAGTCCCATTCAATCCATGTTATCACTTCTCCCACCTTAAGTTTTTCCTGTTGTCTACTCTGACAAAAAGTCTATATCTTTTTCGGAGATGTCTTTTGAGCTAACCATAGAATCACGTTCCGTTAACAGACGACGTAATTCTTTTTGTCGAGTGCTATCTAGTGGAAAGTTCCAGATAACGATCGCTGCTAAAAGACTAATTGGAATAGGTACACAAATAAATATATATTTAAGTGCTTCAATTGTTCCAGCAGTATTTTCGCCCCCAGGAACAAAACCTATCCAATCTAAAATAGGATAAATCATCCCAACTCCCAAAGCAGAACCAACTTTGTTAGTCATGGTTAACAGAGAATAGTAAAGACCTGTACGCTGTGTCCCTGATTCCAAGTTATCATGGTCTGTAACGTCTGCCATAATTGAGCGCAATAAAAACGCTCCTGCACCAGATTCGATGCCGAAAAGAATATTAACTAAAGCATACAACCATAAGTTTCCTGGTTGAACGAGCAATAAACCGATAAGAATTACACAACCATATATTTTAGCAACACCAAAAGTCCGATGCTTCTCTAACTTATAACTAAGACGCATCCAAAAAGGAATGCCACAAAAACTAGCTATGAAATAGAGTAAGAGCATTAGACTAGACCATTCACCTAGTTGCATGACATAACTGACAAAAAAAATGTAGATCGATCCAACAATTCCTGGAGCAAGACCAGTCATTAAATTTGCTACTAGCACTCGTATTAGCAGTTTATTTTTCAACAGCACAGAGGTTGACTTGAACAAACCAAGTTGACAAGATGGTCCCACAGGTTTTTCTTTGACATTACTAACAGCGATCGCTACAGTGATTGGCAGCAGTATAATTGTAAACCAACCCATAGCAGCAACTTTAGTTCCACTATCAGCACCTCCAGTCTGTTCCAGAATAGTCGGAAGTATCAAAACAGCTAACATACCAAAGACTAAAGCAAATTCTCGCCAACCTTGAACTCGCGCTCGTTCATAATAATCTGATGATAATTCTGCACCCCAAGACATATGAGAGATACTCAGCAGAGTCCAACCAACATACAACAACAGCATCCAAAACAGAAGATAATTTCCTGTGACTGGTGCTTCCGGTATAAATACTTTGTAAACGCAAATCATTAAAATAGGAACAGATAATATAATCCAATGACGCCGACGACCTAAAGGAGTTGTCACTCGATCGCTGAGAACACCAAGAACTGGATCGGTAAAAACGTCCCAGAAACGGGTAATCATAAAAACTGTGCCCACCAGAGAAAGGCCAAGTCCCATTTCTTCTGCATAAAATGGGGGAAGGTAAACTAGAAGAGGAAGGCCAAGAGCAGAAAGGGGTATTCCAGGAGAGACAAAGGCTGCAATAGTTTTTTTGGTGAGATTCATCTTGTTTTATTGTTTATGGCCTTGGGAGCAAAATATAAAATTATATTTCATTTTAGGCAGATGAATTAAAAATTACACTAAGTTCTATATTTACTTAAGATTGATGGATCTATTGAGGTTATTGTGATGCGATCGCGCTTTGTTATTTTTATTGATTATATTCTCAAGTACCAGGAATAAAAAATATGGTGTTATTATTCTGTTATTCATATAACTTGGAAACCAAATAAAATTAATTATGCAATGTTGGAGTCGAAAACTTGCTTTAGTAGAACAATTTATAGCACTAGGCCATGAATTAGGAATAGCAATAATTATTAATTTTGTTTACTTTGCATCTGCCAAATTACTTTTAATTTCAGAGGTAAATTTATCAGATTTTTTACTTGTTAATTTGAGAAAATATTGTGAATTATAAATCACCAACTAAAATCTGGGTTGCTTTGTATCTTTGTTAGAGTTTAATCAGTTAGTTCGCTAATAATATCTAATCTTGGGTAATTTAGCTAGAGAATTTAAATGTAAAATACATGACGCTTTCATAAGTGGTATTCATAGTTAAAAAAACTTAATCTTGAAAAAGATAGCAAATTAGTTCTGGATAAAATAAATATTTACCATCTCTAAGAATTGATTTGACAAGATGTTACATTTAATTATACAATTGGGGGATTAATGCTTTGATTAATTTACCTTATATTGATAAATTGACAAAATTACCAGATAATATGCAATTTAATACTTTAATAGACCTCCTACAATATAGAACGCTAAATCAACCGGAGCAAAAAACCTATACTTTTCTCCAAGATGGTGAAACAGAAAGTGATAGTCTTACCTATAAAACTTTAGAACAAGAGGCCCAGGCCATAGCAGCTAATCTTCAGTCCCTGAATGCAAAAGGCGAAAGGGTCTTGTTATTGTATCCTCCTGGACTAGAATTGATGGCAGGATTTTTTGGCTGTTTGTATGCTGGAGCGATCGCTATACCTACCTCTATACCCCGCCCTAACCAGCCAATTTCCAGATTAGAAGCAATTGCAGCAGATGCTCAAGCAAAGTTTGTTCTTACTACCACACCTCTATTAGCTTATTTACAAGGTCGCTTTGCTGAAAATTCTACACTGGCAAAAATGCAGTTGTTAGACAGCAATAATATTATTGCTCAGAATATGGGGGCGCATTGGCAAGAGCCGACTATTAATGGTGATACCCTAGCTTTTCTACAATACACTTCTGGCTCAACTGGAAAACCAAAGGGGGTAATGCTCGCTCATAAGAACATTCTCCACAATTTAGCTATGGGTTACGAACAATCTGGAACTACACCCGAAAGTCATACTGTGACTTGGTTGCCCTTTAGTCACAATACGGGATTAGTAGTAGGAGTTTTACAACCTCTCTACGGTAATTTCCCAGTTAAAATCATGTCACCGTTGGATTTTCTGCAAAAACCGTTGCGTTGGTTAATGGCAATTTCCCATTACAAAGCCACTCAAAGTTTAGCTCCTAACTTTGCTTATGACTTAGTTTGTTTTCAAACAACCCCCGAAGAACGAGCAATGCTTGACCTCAGTAGTTGGGAGTTGGCTGTGAGCGGTGCTGAACCTGTTCGGGCAGAAACTATCGAACGGTTTGCCTCCACTTTTGCACCCTCTGGCTTTCGCAGACAGGCATTTACTGCTGGATATGGAATGGCTGAGAGTGTTGTCGCTATTACTTTAGGGGTGACAACAGATTCCCCAGTTATTCTGAATATTGATAAATCTGAGTTTACTAAAAATCAGATTATAGTAGCTGCTGATGAAAGCGAAAGTACGCAAAAAATTGTTAGTTGTGGTCGTGCTGGTTCAGGTGAAAAAATTCTGATCGTTAACCCAGAAACCTTGACCGAATGTTCAAGCTACCAAGTAGGGGAAATTTGGGTATCTAGTCCGAGTGTTGCTCAAGGTTACTGGAATAGACCGCAGGCAACTACAGAAACTTTTCAGAATTACTTAAAAGAGACAAACGAAGGTCCGTTTCTCAGAACGGGTGACTTAGGATTTTTGCTTGATGATGAATTATTTGTTACTGGTCGTCTCAAAGATTTAATTATTATCCGAGGTAGCAACCATTATCCCCAGGATATTGAGTTAACGGTAGATAGAAGTCATCAAGCTTTACGACCTAGTTGTGGTGCAGCATTTTCGGTAGAGGTGGAAAGTGAGGAAAGATTGGTTATTGTTCAGGAGGTTCAGGAGGCTTACTTAGAACAACTGGATGTAGAACAGGTGGTTAACACGATCCGTCAAGCTGTATCGGAACAGCATCAGTTACAAGTTTATGGAATTTTATTATTGAAAACAGGAACTATCCCTAAGACTTCTAGTAATAAAATTCAGCGCCATGCTTGCAAAGCAGGTTTTCTAGAAGGAAGTCTTGATGTTGTCGGCAAAAGTATTTATCAAGAATTGGATCGGCAAGAAAAAGAAAAGCAAGCCACCTTGGATCGAAAAACACTCTTAGCTACTACACCCGAAAAACGGCAGGAATTACTAATATCTCATCTTCAGATATTAATCTCAAATATTCTCCAAGTAAATCCATCTCAATTAGACTGGGAACAACCTTTAACTAGCATGGGATTAGATTCTCTGACCGTTGTTGAGTTGAGCGATCTTCTGCAAGATAGTTTGGGAACTTCTTTTAAGGCAACACTAATTTTTGAGTATCCCACAGTTGCAGCTTTAGCTAATTATCTGGCAAAAGAAGTGCTTTCCCCACAACCATCTGCAAATTATGATATTGGGTTAGTTGCAGATGAAAGTTTAGGTTCGGGTTTTGCCTCCCCGGTAATAACAATTCAGTCAAAGGGTTCTAAACCTCCTTTCTTCTGTATTCCTGGAGGTGTAGGAACAGCATTTTATCTTCACTCTCTAGCTTTTCATCTTGGTCAAGACCAACCATTTTACGGACTACAAGCACGAGGAATGGATGACCGAGCAGAACCTCAAACAAATGTAGAAGCGATCGCTGCCGACTATATCGACGCATTAAAAAATATTCAACCCCAAGGTCCTTATTTTTTGGGAGGTCATTCTTTCGGGGGTCAGGTAGCATTTGAGATATCCCAACAGTTACAAAAACAGGGAGATGAAATCGGTTTACTTGCTATTTTTGATATTCCTGCTCCCTTATTTAGTAGTTTTATAATTGCGGGTTGGGATGATACTAAATATATGAGTGAGGTGGTGAGGTTATTTGAATACTTTTTAAAGGAAAATTTAGAGATATCCTACAACGATCTGAAGGTTTTTTCTCCTGATGAACAATTAGATTATGTAACAGAGCGGTTAGTACAAAAGCTTCATGTGCGTCCTTCGGCAGCAGCAACAAGACAGGTACATGGTTTTGTCAAAGTTTTAAAGGCTAGTGTTTATGCTATGGGTCATTATCACCCAGAGAAACTTTATCCGACTCCTATTACTCTTTTCCGTAGTAGTGATGTTCGTGTTTGGAATAGCGCCATTGGTGTGACTGATGCTATTCGCAACCAACTGCAAAAGAATTCTTGTTTAGGTTGGGAGCAACTTTCTCAAGGTTCTGTGGAACTTGAGACTGTACCGGGAGACCATATAACTATGATGCTTGAACCTCATATTCAAGTTTTAGCGCAGAGGCTCAAAATTCGTATTCAGGAAGTATTGCTGAAGTTAGAAGTTAAAATTTAGGGTGGTGGTGCATTGTAATGGTGGTCTATTGTAATTATTTTGCTCAAGGGGAACAGTAGTGGCAGGATCTTGCTCCCATGAAGCAGCATTGTCGATCGCCATCTACCATTACTATACAGGACTACCAAAGTTAGAAGTCAGAAGTTAAAGAAAGCAGCACGGACTATATTTGAGAAGTAGACCACAGTAGTGAGGTTCCATGGAACTTCCCTACAAGGTCATTTCAGTTATCAGTTATCAGTTATCAGTACCTCTAGCTGAAGCATCGGGATTGACATCAGGAATAGTTTCTTTTCTCTTGGTCGATTGGATATGGTTAGGTAACCCATCCATCCCATCCTACTCCATGCTCCTAAACGACCACTTTTTATCCCCTATCCAAGGGGAGGCTAATGACCACAATTTTTCGGTTCTGCGATTGAGATGCACATTTTTGTAGCATTCTTTTTTCAAAGTGGTATTCTGACTTCTGAGTTCATTTAATATCAAATCAGGTAGTATCGGTATAAAAAAGTATATTATTTCGGGGAAAGTATGAAAGTATTAAATTCCCTACCATACTAACATCTACCTCCCATAAACTCGGTTTCTTATAAAACCCATTCCTGACTCTGTCCTCGGTCCTCGGTCTTCCTGGTAAAAAACGCGGGTCCCTGACAAATATACCTTCAGGAGTTCTATAAAATTCCACGCGCAAGGGGATTTGATGTAACAAACAGGCAATATACCCATTCTACAAAACTATTAAAATCATCCCGCATTTATGCAACAGCCAAGATTTTGGTTTACCAAATTTTGATTAACCAACAAAAAACTATGGCATCTGCCATTACTTAGGAAATATTAAATTTTTTAGTGAATTAGAAATGCGCCCTGCTGGAATCGAACCAGCCTGAAAGCGAATTATGAGCTCGCTGCCTCCCCAATCGGCCAAAGGCGCTTATTTCTCAGTTATTATATATCAACGATATAGCCTTACACTAATTTTATATTATTACATATTTTCCTGACTTAAGTTAAAAGTAAAGAGAAAATTAGAATAGGTAAGTTTGGACATTAATACATAGGAATAATTTATAGTATATCATAACAAAAAACAAGATCGTAGCTTAGACAGAAAAAACTATGAACTCTAGTATTGTGCTAACTCTAAGTCTGCTGGCTCTAATGTTTAGTGCTGGTTTGGGTAGTGCTTCTTGGGGATTTAAACTGGGCAGGGAAGCCTTAAAAGGAATTACTCAACCAGATACTCGTCCTACCAATAATTTAGTAGGTGCTAAAGACAGTTCAAATCGTCGAGAAGAAGTGGTCATGTTAAAGGAGGAAAAAATTATTATCAATGTAAAAAATACTATTATAAATGGTGGAATCGCTGAGAAAAAAACTACTAAAGAAAATTCCCAGAAAAAAACAGCTAAGGCCAAGTCTTCTCAAGACACTAAATCCAAGCAAAGTTTTCCAATTGTAAGTAGTGATGCTGGAATAGTATTGGAAGTTAATGATGTTCGCAAGTGGGGCAACTCTCTAGTCTTGGATGTTAATTTAAAAAACCAAGGAGATCGAGCTGTAAGATTTTTATATAGTTTTTTGAATATTACAGATGAGCAGGGAAGAGTTCTTAGTGCCAGCACAGAGGATTTACCAGGAGAACTGCCACCAAATGGTAGAAGATATTATGGTATTATTACCATCCCAATTACTTTATTAGATAATGCTAAAGAACTGTCCTTAGAACTTACAGATTATCCAGCTCAAAAGTTAAATTTGAAAATGTCTAAAATTAAAATAGATTAAGTTGATTTTTAATTTTGAGTGGGGAGGCTTTAAACCGAATTTTTTGATCAAAAATTGTAAATTTTAAACATGAAAATGTTCATAGGTCTGAGGCAAAATCAATGGCAATAAGTTTGCTAGAGATGCCAGGCTTAGAAATGCTGATCTGGAGAGATATGACGTGGACAGATATACTATCACGCATCTTTTCAGTTTTTCTGCTAATTGCCATAAATGCCTTCTTTGTCGTGGCAGAATTTTCTATTGTTTCTGTGCGAAGGTCACGCATTAATCAATTAGTAGATCAAGGTGATGTTCCAGCAAAAATTGTTCAGCAACTTCAAAGACATATAGACCGACTACTTTCAACAACTCAGTTAGGTATTACTTTATCTAGTTTGGCTTTGGGTTGGATTGGTGAAGGAACTATGGTTATAATTGTCAGAAAATGTATAGCAAATTTACCACTACCTATTCATATTAGTCAAGCGATCGCCCACTCCCTAGCTATACCTATTGTCACCTTTTTTATTTTGGCTTACCTACAAATTGTATTGGGAGAATTATGTCCAAAGTCAGTAGCGCTACTTTATTCAGAACAGTTATCTAGATTATTAGGCCCTCTGAGTCTAGCTATCTCTCGCTTCTTTAATCCGTTTATTTGGATATTAAATCAATCTACTCATTGGTTATTACGACTGGTAGGAATTCAATATACTGGCAGTGCTTGGAAAGCACCAGTTACTCCAGAAGAATTGCAATTAATTATCTCTACTTCTACTGAATCAACAGGTTTAGAAGCAGAAGAACGACAATTACTTAGCAATGTATTTGAATTTGGAGAAGTATTAGCTGTAGAAATTATGGTTCCACGGACAAATATAGATACTATTTCAATTGCAGCTACTTTTCAAAATTTGTTAGATGAAATTCAGGTATCTGGTCATTCCCGCTATCCTGTAGTTGGTGAATCCATAGATGATATTCAGGGTATTATTGATTTTAAAGAATTGGCCAAACCTTTAGCTCAAGGATTATTATCTCCACAAACTTCAGTTGTCTCTTGGATTCGCCCTGCAAGATTCGTTTCTGAACAAACGTATCTGAATGAGTTATTATCATTAATGCAAAGAATGCGTCAAATCCCAAATAGTCCTCAGCATTCAGAAATGGTAATAGTGGTAGATGAGTTTGGTGGAACTGCTGGATTAATTACGCGGGAGGATTTGATTGCTGAAATTATTAGTGGTGATAGTTATGAAGTAACTGACACTGAAGAACTTGCTTTACAAATGTTGGACGATCGTACTTTTATTGTCCAGGCTCAGTTAAGTGTTGAAGAAGTTAATCAACTTTTAAATTTAGATTTGCCAGTGAGTGAAGATTATCAGACTTTGGGGGGATTTTTGATTTATCAATTACAAAAAATTCCTACTGGAGGAGAAAAGTTATCCTACCAAAATCTTGAATTTACTGTTATTTCTGCTGAAGGTCCTCGTTTAGATCAAATCAAAATTCGTCAATTAGAAGAGTTAGGAATTGAGCAAACTGTTAACCTAGTTTTAGAAGATGAAACAGAGGAAACAGTGAATCAAATTCCACCAAATGAAATAATTGATTAAGCATTCAGCTTTTATTCTGAATAGACCTCTTGCAAAAAAATTTTGTAGTATAATTAAAAATAATTTTTTGTCTAAATTTACGTGACAATGACCCCGGAATTCCTCATTTTTTTGAATATGAGAAATGGTATAAGCTGATGAAGCTGAGAAACCCTATATCAATAGATAAGGTTGAATATTTGATTTGATGATAATTTTGGTCTTAATTTAAGTACCAAGCAAATTATAAAATTCAACAAGCTGGAATTGTGGAAATTTTCGGTAGTATTTATAGCTAAATTTCTCAAATTTTCAAAGTAAAAATGATTTGAATTTAATTAGCTGCTTCTCTTGCTGTTTCTAACCAACTATCATATTTTTGCTGATGATTTTTTACCCACTCTTGGGCATGACGTAAAATGTCTTCTGGTTTGTCTTCACCTTCTTTAATGCGTAAACTTTCAGCACTCATATCTGCAACGGGAATTTCTACTAATTCAAACCATCTTTTAGCAACTAGGTTAGCTTCTAGAAATTTTTTATTAGCTACGATCTGCTGTTTACTTCCAGAAAAGCCAAGATTTTTTCTATCTACTGATGTATCTTTTTCAGTTATATTTCCCATAGATTCTGGTAAGGAGGTGGAGGGTACTTCTAACCAGACTACATCTTCTCCTGGCTTTAATACTGTAGATATCCAGTGGGGATTATAAGCATAATAAATAATAGCTTGTCCTTGCTTGTACCGAGTAATGGCATCTGCCAGGAGAACTGTATATTGTCCTTTATTATGTTCTACTATATCTTCCAGTCCGTAAGTTTTGAGGTGGTAATCTATTTTTGACTCACAACCCCAACCTACATTACAACCAACTAAATTTGCTTTACCATCTCCATCTGAGTCAAAAAGTTTAGCAATTTCTGGGTCTTGTAATTGTTCAATGCTAGTAATTTTATATTTATTGGCTGTTTTTTTGTCAATTTGATATCCTTGCATTCCTGGAGGGGTTAAAGTTCCAACTCCCTCTAATTTTTCTTCTCCGCCAGCATTTTTGAAGAATTTTTCGTGTCCTGGTTGGTAGTAAACTGTGCTATATTCTAAGTCTCCATTAGCGATAGAAATATAAATTACTGGATAATCACTTTGTTTTGGTTTTTCGACCTTGTAGCCTAGTTTTTCTAGACCAATATTAACAATATTAGTTTGAAATAATTCTTCTATCCAAGCACTATTATAGGCGCTCCTAATGCTGACAGTTTGGGAATTAGGAACTGGTTGGCAGGAGGTGAAAATTATTAATAAACTTGTGAGGATAGTTCCTAAGATTATTTTGATATAT
Source organism: Dapis brunnea BLCC-M229 (assembly GCF_050015995.1). Lineage (NCBI taxonomy): Bacteria > Bacillati > Cyanobacteriota > Cyanophyceae > Oscillatoriales > Microcoleaceae > Dapis > Dapis brunnea. The sequence continues at coordinate 81,982 of NZ_JBNHEP010000248.1, forward strand.
TTTTGTTTCATTTTGGTTCAATTGGCAAATTTTTAGTATAAAAAATAATCTCTGATTTAATATTTTATTTTCTAGTAATTTTTGGCTGAATGAAGTAGCAATCAAATTGGGAAATTGAATAGTATGGAGTTCTGATAATCTGCAATAATTTTTAGAATGGAGACTTCATTATTTTTTTCTAGTCTCAGATTTTTTTCTAGTGCCGCATGGAACCTCCATACATTCTTGTTCTTTTTCACAAGATGTCTATTGGTGAGGTACAAAGTTTTTGATTTTAGGGAACAGAAAAGAAGACAGATAATTGTATCTCACTAAGGGAAGAAAACCTATATAAATAGTATCAAGTTGAATATTTGATTTGATGATAATTTTTTCCTTCATTTAAGAATCAAGTAAATTAGGAAATTAAACAAGCTGGAATTGTGGAAATTTTCAATAGTATTTACAGCTAAATTTATCTATTTTTTAAATATACTCTCAGCTAATTTTTTTTGTTTTTTAAAGTTAAAAAGCTTTGAATTTAATTAGCTGCTTGTCTTGCTGTTTCTAACCAACGATCATATTTTTGCTGATGATTTTTTACCCACTCTTGAGCATGACGTAAAATATCTTCTGGTTTGTCTTCTCCTTCTTTAATCCGTAAACTTTCAGCATTCATATCTGCAACTGAAATTTCTACTAATTCAAACCACCTTTTAGCAACTGGGTTAGCTTCTAGAAATTTTTTATTAGCTACAATACGCTGTTTAGTTCTAGAAAAGCCAATATTTTTTCCATCTAGTAATGTATCTTTTTCTGTTATATTTCTCATATCTGGGAACGAGGTAAAAGGCACTTCTAACCAAACTACATCTTTACCTGGTTTTAAAATAGCAGATATCCAGTGAGGATTATAAGCAAAATAAAGAATTGATTGCCCTTGTTTGTAGCGAGTAATAGCATCTAGTAATAGAAGATTATATTGGCCTCGAGTATGTTCTACTGTATTTTCTAATCCATAAGCTTCGATTTGATGGTCTATATTTAACTCACAAGCCCAACCAGGATTACAACCAACTAAATTTGCCTTACCATCTTTATCCCAGTCAAAAAGCTTCGCTATTTCTGGATTTTTTAATTGTTGAATATTAGTAATTTTATATTTATCGGCAGTTTTTTTGTCTATTTGATATCCAGCCATCCCATCAGGTGTCAAAATTCCAACTTTCTCTAATTTTTCTTCTCCACCAGCTTTTTCAAAGAATTTTTCATGGGATGGTTGGTAGTAAATGGTGCTATATTCTAAATCTCCATTAGCCATGGAAATATAAATAGCAGAATATTCAATTTGTTTTGGTTTTTCGACTTCATAGCCGAGTTTTTCTAGACCTAGATTAACAATATTAGTTTGAAATGACTCTTCTATCCAGGTACTATGAGCAGTCCGAATAGTTGCAGTTTTAGAATTAGGAACTTGTTGACAGGAGGTGAAAATTATTAATAAGCTAGTTAGGATTGTTCCTAAGATAATTTTTAGAGATTTTTGTTTCATTTTGCTTGGATTTAAAAACTGTAATTCAGTAGTTAGGAATAAATTTCCTGATTATGGAAAGAGAAAATTAGAAAAAAAAGCGTATCTTATTAAGATGAAAAATTATCTCTCAATACTATCAGGTTGAATATTTAAGAGTATGTTCTACAGTATCTTGTAGTTAATAAGCTTCAATTTGATGGTCTATAGTTAGCTCACAACCCCAACCAGTATTACAACAAACTAAATTGGCTTTAGCATCTTTATCTGAATCAAAAAGTTTGGCTATTTCTGGCTCTTTTAATTGTTGAATATTAGTAATTTTATATTGATCGGCAGTCTTTTTATCAATCTGATATCTTTGCATTCCTTTAAGAGTTAAAATTTCCACTCCCTCTAATTTTTCTTCACCACCAGCATTGTCAAAGAATTCCTTGTGTACTGGTTGATAGTAAGTAACACTTGGGAACTGGTTGACAGGAAGTGAAAATTATTAATAAGCTGGTTAAGATTGATCCTAAAATAATTTTTAGGGATTTTTGTTTCATTTTGGTTTGATTAGCAAATTTTATATAGCAATCAGGAATCAGATGTGAGAATTGAGGTGTTCCTTAAAAGGATAG
>NZ_JBNHEP010000249.1:0-7351 GCF_050015995.1 Dapis brunnea BLCC-M229
GGAATTTTTTTCTTCTTTCTCCATTCATGGAGAGGCTTTATACCTTTATTTTTCGGTAAGAGGTAAGAGGGAAGAGAGAAGAAGGAAGATGTGGGGAGAAATAATACAAAAAATTCAACACTCCTTGAGATGATGATTTTTCCTCAAAATTGATCCGCGAAAAGACTTGACTACCATAATTATATAGCTATCAAATGGGTTCTATACATTAGTTAATTCTTTAGGAGTCAGGAGTCAGGAGTCAAAAGGGGAGAGAATTACAAAGATTGAGTAGTTATGACGATTGGAGAATTTTTTTCTCTCCAATCAAGCGGATTTGATATAATCCAAGAACTATTAGATATTTCTAGAAAAGAGGGAACAGGAAACAATAATTGATTTTATTTTTTATTCCTTGGAGAGGTCTATTTAAAACAGTTTTCCTAACCATTGCACACTGACAATAAACAAAATTATAAAACCAATAGATGCTATTAGTCCTATCATATCTATCTTATAATCTGAAAGCTTTGCTTGACCAGAAGCCATCAACCTAGGTATCCTTAACAAATCAACCAGTATTAGTCGCCCCGATGTCTGGCGATCGCTCTCATCAACATATACTACGTCATCATCCAACTCTTCCAAATCATCTTCATGGAATCCCCTATCGCGCAGCTTATACTCAAAACCCAACGGTGTATCCAAACGTGCATAATACTCAGCAACAGCACGCTGATTATGCTGTTTCGTCAAATAAGATACTACTATCATTACCAGAATACCTGGAATCAGATATAACGGGTAGCTTATTTCTATCGGTAGAAACACACCTTTACCCGAAGATATAGCCAGTTCATATCCAATAGCACTGTAACCTTTCTGCATTAACTCCACTACATATCCGATACCCCATGGCAGAGAGGCTAATCCATCAACAAGTTCTATCTTTTGTACAATGTAAAATAGCGGAAACATTGTCAAAACAGATGAAATAGCTCCCCAATTAGTAAGCCTACGCCAGAATATAGAGAAAAATACCGCCACACCACACAGACTTCCTAAAGGCTCAACCAGCGTTATATAATCAATCAAATTTCTGTTCGCAGAAGCTCCAATACAAGCTAAAACCATCACCAACATTGCAAAAATCTGAGTGACAATCAAATAATGTTTAGCTGAAGCATTCTTAACCAAGTATTCTTTATAAAAGTTCTTTGTCAAAATACCTGATAAACCAATCAGAACACTATCCAAGGAAGACATAACCGCACCGAGGACTGATGCTACTATCAGACCTTTTAAAACAACCGGTAGCAAATCTCCTGCTGCGTAGGGGAATACCTTATCTGGAGATACAGCTAGTATTTCATTACCACCATAAAGAGCAATGGCAAACAATCCGGTAAGCCCCCAACCCACAGTACAGAAACGTTTGATTAAACTGCCAATAACCGACAAACGTGCATACATCTCATTACGAGCAGTAAGTGAACCTCCCATGCTGACGAGTGGTGCCGACATCAGACTAGCTATTAGAAACCATATAACCCACCAAACACCAAATCCTTGTCCACCTTCTGTAGATATTAACTCTGTAAAGCGATCGCCAATTCCGGCATCTAATGCAGCAATACCGCCAGCTTTATTTATGGCAAAAGGTATCATCAGAAAAGAAAGAATTACTATCAGCACTCCCTGAAAAATATCTGTAGCGTATGCTGCTACAATGCCACCCATCAGTGTGTATATCAGTGTGGGAATCGCTATCACATAAATAGCTGCTGTTTCGCTAATCGCACCACCTGTCATTACTTCTATAACTATTGCAGCCGACTTCAGACCTAATCCCATTGATATTGGCCCAGCGAGAATAACTATTGTTTTGAAAATAACCCCCATTAAACGCCCGAATCGCAAGTTGAGCATATCAACAACAGTAACAACCCGAAGCCGGCGAGCAACCGGTGGATAAATCCAGAAAAAAGGTGTTAGAAGCATCCATGTCAGACTAAGCCACATTCCCGACATACCACCTTGAAAAGTAGCTGTAGCAACGCCCATCGGATGATTGGCACTGGTTCCGCCAGCAAAACCAGATCCTATCAGCATCCATAAACCGATTTTCCTTTTACCGAGCAAAAATTCTCCAGAATCTTTAATCCTGCCCATTGCCCAGATTGCTATCCCAAACATTACGATCGCGTAGATACCTACAACGACCCAATCCTGCCAGAGAAGTTCAATTACAGCTTGTGATTCAGATATTATACTCATAGTTAATGGGGGTGATAATTTTTTTGTGGTGATGACTGTGCAAAATGGTATTGCTCCAGAGGTTGAGATTTTGGGTCGTGGTTTAGATCCTGAGATTAGGGTAGGGGAGAGGATGATTTTGTTTGGTGAGGATAGAGTAATTTTCGGGAAGTAATCCAAAAATTATTAGTCCTATTGTTCGCCTGCGTAATACCAATTATCAAAAAAAAAGCTATATCCGGATGATTAGTTATTGTAACAGGACTTACGCATGAGGTAGGAAAAACTAGGATTTGAGATTGCTTCCCTGTCGGTCGCAATGACGGAAATACATTGTAGTGCGTAAGTCCTATGTAAGTCCGCAGCGACTGGAACGGAGTGGAAGGAAGCAATCTCGCGCCACCTCTGATTCTGATATAGAATCCGGTTATATAGTAGACATCTCGAGAAAAGAGGGAACAGGGAACAGGGAACAGGGAACAGGGAAGAATAATTGATGATTTATGGATAATAATTGATTTTACTTTTTATTTCTGGAGATGTCTAGTATATGTTTATAACTATACTTCAATATTCAATCTCCCCTACTCCCCCAACAACTCTAATAATTATTCAACCAGATTTGATATGAATCCTGACTCCTGACTCCTACCTACCAAAGATATGTAGCAAACATTTATCACGCTTGGTATTACCCCGTGAGATAGCGAAAATTTTACGCCTCTTTGGTAGAATTGTCAACTACATTTTTTATTGTATCTCCCTGCATTTCCAGATCCATTTCTGTCATAAGTTTGGCAATTCGTTTGGCAAAATAATATACTCGTTTCAAATACTCGATAAAATCTGATTCAAGGCCAAACGCAACCAAGCGATTCGGTTGGTCAGCAGTTAAACGCATAGCCAGATGAGTATGTGCTTGGCTAGCCAACTCGTTAATTTGGGGTTTCATTGCCACCACCTGAGCAGCTAACTGCGGATCGGAGGAAACTACTGATTTGAGCGCCTGGTCTACAGCAAAACAAACCTGCTCATGGAGAGACTTTAAAACCGTTTGGGTAGCATCACTAAACTGAAGCTCATGGTGTAGCCGATCGTTGCCAATTTCAACCACATTAGTCTCAATAGTATCCCCAATATTTTCAATATAGTTGGCAATCTTCAGGTACATAGACAAAAGGTCAGATTGTTGAGTCACTAAGGTTTCCAAACTCAACTGACTGAGGTAAGTTACGATCGCTCCATAAAGTCGATCGACCTCATCATCCATTGCTCGTAATGCTGCCACTTCATCACTGGTGCCACCCTCCACCACTTGCAGACAACCGCGCACCATCTTCAGGGCAATATTTCCCACTTGCCCTAACTCCAAACGAACCCGATCTAAAGCCAAGGTAGGAGTAGACAGCAACATCTTATCGAGGTATTTGGGTTGGCTTTGCCGAACTGCCGGAGATTTTGCAGGCACCAAATATTGTACCAACTTTGCCAATAACGGAGCAAACCCAATAAAAATCAAAGCATTGGCTACATTAAATAAAGTATGAGCATTAGCAATTTGGCGTGGGGTTTCCACTGCTAGCTTAGACATACCTTCGAGGGAAGATGAAACAGGTGTCAGCCAACGTACTGTATTCGCTAACTGATTAATCAACCCAACCCAAAGCAGAACACCCAAGATATTAAACAAAACATGAGCGATCGCTGCCTGAACAGCTTCTGAAGGTTTGCCAATCGTCGCCAACATCGCCGTAATACAAGTACCAATATTTGCACCAAACACCAGGGCAATTCCAGCTTCGAGATTCAATAAACCTTGACTTGCCAAAACAATCACCAAGCCAGTAGTAACAGCAGAACTTTGTACTAAAGCAGTAAACACCGTGGCAATGGTAATTCCCAGTAAAGGATTTTCTACTTGTTGCATCAAGCTAATAAAAGGTGGATAGGCTTGTAGGGGACTAGTGGCAATCTTCATTAACTCCATGCCATAAAACATCAGACCCAACCCCATCAACAGCAAACCATACTGACGAGAGTATCTTCGCTGGGAAATCAGTTGCAAGACAAAGCCAATGGCAAAAAGCAATAAGGCCGAGCGAGTAATTTTAAAGGCAATAATCTGAGCTGTGATGGTCGAGCCAATATTGGCCCCCATAATTACCCCTATTGATTGAGGCATGGTCATTAATCCGGCAGAAATAAAACCCACCAACAAAACCGTCGTCACTGAGGAGGATTGAAGCACTGCGGTGACAAATGCTCCAACCAGTAAACCATTCCAACGATTGGAGGTTAGTTTCGCGAGCATTCGCTTCATAGATTTGCCCGCCACTTGCTTTAAGGACTCGGTCATTTGTTCAAGTCCAAATAAGAAGAAGGCGAGCCCCCCACAGAGACCCACGGTAATTTGTCCGAATTCTAAAAGACTAATTGAGTTGGTTGGTGTCATTCTTGGTCATAGTTATTAGGTGTATGGTGAGCAATAGCAACATTCACATTAACTGTAACACTGCTCATGGGGTGACAAGCAAGCTAGTGCCGCTACGCGGAAGTTATAGCACTACGCAAATAGGGCGCGGACATTTCTAAATCCTGAAACCTTTTGATAGTCAAATGTTCCCTGTTAAGTGTTCCCTATTCCCGATTCAAGTAGCGCTATAAAAGTCAAAAATATTGGTTAGTAATACCAAATTCAAAAAATACAGTTACATCTTAAGCATGTGATTTATTCCTACAATAAAAAATGGCTTTGTTGCATGAATGTTGCGATAGGGTAGGAGTCAACCCACCCCCAACCCCTCCCAGGAGGGGAGCAGGAGGACCGAGGACCGAGGACCGAGGACTGAGTTAGAATTTAAGAAGTGATTTTTCTGTCTCGCATCAACCCAAAATTCGCTCCATACATAATCTCCCTAGAACGAAAACCTTGTACTTTTTCCAGAGCATTACAGCCTAAAACCTTTAGGAGTCAATGCTTTTAGATTTAATCGGCAGATAAATAACTATTGGACAATAGATGAAAAAAACATCAACACCGGGAAAACAAGCAATCATTACTTTTATGCAACAAAGCCATAAAAAATTATAAATTCCATGGAAAAAGATACGAAAAATGATTTCGGAGAGTGACTTTTACTTCTCCAGGACTTACGCAAATGTACTATATATAGAGTTCAAAAACGATAACGTTATGGTTTTTGACGCTATATATGTGGTCTCTGCGTAAATCCTATTCTATTACTTCTTTTAAATCAAGAGCAAGTTGATTTTCTGGAGATATTTAATAGACCTCTCCGGAAAAGAGGGAGTAAGGAGTAGTAGGGACGTTGCATGGAACGTCCCTACGAAGTAGGGGGAAAGAATTAATGATTTCTGCGTATGGGATTGATTTGATTATTAATTATCGGAGATGCCTAATAATTAATAATTATTAATTAAATAATTCAAGTTTAAAGTCTTCTCTTTCAAGGGAAAAAAAAGAATTTTTTTTCCTTAAGTGTTAATCCTCTTTCTTTTAGCTTTTAGAGAGTGAATGTACAAGCAAAGATTAAGACAGCGCTTAGTGGTTAATATTCGGTATGTTCGGTGGGTTACGGCTCTGAGTTAAGATTTTGGGGAGTGATTCATAGGTATTGCCGCCTAATGGGACTTACACAATTTATGGGCAGAAAAATGCTTGAAAGTCAGTCTAGACAAGGGAATTACGTCAAAGCTCTAAAAATGGCTAAAACCCTTGGTAATAAAGGAATTATACCTTTTCGACGTAAAAACCTCTAGCTGTCTATATTTGAGCCTATTTTTTGCTACTTTTTTGTGTAAGTCCCGCTAACCCACCCTACTAGACTGTTTCAGCTAAAATAGTACATTAGAATTGTCATTGCGAACGACAGTGAAGCAATCTCTAGACACTTTTCTATTGCAACATTTAAGATGAAACGGTCCACTACGCCTGGATTTAATATTCCTTTTACAAACAGTCTCTTAAGGAGAGGTAATTACTAATTATTAATTGCTGAACAATATATAACCTTAATTTTAAGAACCGTTTAACACTATTCTAAAACTGGTAGTAATCTGATAGGATAGAGTAAAATCAATAAATACGACTAATTCACCAAACCATGATTAGTAAAATAGCATTAGCTCTGGCTACATTACCCATTCTCATACTGAATAATTCAATGATTGCTAGTGCCTTTACTGCATCTATAATACCTGATATGCTGGTTCAAAAAGAGACATCAGAAAACCTAGCTGCTAAGGCATTATATTACACAGAAAATGCTTCGACATTCAACAACTATCGTGAATATTAAAAAGAATTTAACAAGGCTAAAAAATTAATTTTATCACTACCAAATTCTGAAGCAAAACAAAACTTAATTCGTGCATTAGCTATTCATATTGTTGTTGATTATTTATTTGATTGTAACCATAGTAACCTAGAATTTAAAAACAAAAAAGACTCTACTTTAAACGGACTCTCAGAAATTAGTAATATTTCACCTTTTGCAGCTAAAAAACTAAAGTATATAGAAGAAGGAATGGCAACTGATATTAGTTTCATAACAATACAGCCAAGATTAATACAAGACGCTATAAATTGGCGTAAATCTGTATTGCCCAAAATTTAGAACTTTGTATTTCAATTAGTCGTGAAAAATTCTATATAGTAATATGAAATAATTCGTGAAAAAAAGAGTGTAGGGGTTTGGTTTTCAAATCCCATTTTCTCTTAGTTTTGGAGACCAAACCCTTAAGACAAAATACTAAAATATATTTGGGAAAGTTGTATAAAACCCCTGAAGGTATCTCTAAAAACTTAGGCGATACAGCAAACATTTTCATTCTCTGAAGCTCCTAAAAAAATCGGCGCGTCAAAGGATTTTTGGTAGCATCCTCACAATTTTTGTGATATCATAAATGTTAACTGGGGTTACTTGCCTATACACATGATTTTTTATTCAACTAAATTTACCGATTGAGAGGCAATACCAGAAATATAGAGTTTTCCCCAATCAAATCTTTCCCTCCATCCCTACTTAGTGGAAAACCACCAACATTTTCATTCTCTGAAGCTCCTAAAAAAATCGGCGCGTCAAAGGATTTTTGG